>JBOHRM010000711.1:0-2600 GCA_050732715.1 Longimicrobiales bacterium | reverse complement strand
GTTGCGGGTTGCCCCGCCGCCACCCGGGCTTCAGCGAAAGGTGGTGCCGGGCCATTGGCATGGAGAACTGAAAGGACCCTGTCGACACGGCCGGCGGCGCTGGCGGTGCTGGCGGTGTTGGTGGCGGCACGGGCGGCACAGGGGGCACAGGCGGCACCGGCGGGAGCGCCGGCACGAAGAAGGCCGCCGATATCGGCGGCGCCGGTGGGAGGTGCGGCGCGATCGGTGTGACCAGCGCCGGCGGCACCGGCGGAAATGTAGGCGCGGTGATCTGGGCGGCCGAACTCGGGCCCGCGCCCTGGCCGAAGCCCAGGCCCGGCACCGCAACCGAAACGACCACCGCGGTCAGCAGAATACGCATCAGCTTATCTCCTTCAGATCCCGGCCCCCGTGCGCTGCATCGTCGCCGCGCGCATGCGGAGCAGGACGTGGTTCTGTCGCATCCCTTCCTCGATCAGCTCGACCTCGTCTTCCGCCCGTGCGGCCGAGAGGCTCGCGATCTGGGCGAGCACGAGCTCGAGGTCCTGGAACAGCGCCGCCAACTGCGCGTCGGCCGCGGCAGGCGAGTCGAGCAGCAGGCGAGTCGTCACCAGCAGGTCCTCCGCCCACCGGGATGCGGACTCGGCATCGCCATGCCGCGCATCGTGCGGCAGCGCGGACAACAACGCCTCCGCCGCGCTGAGATGCTTGGCGGCGACCAGGCGGTACGGCAGATCGGCCGTGCCGTCACCGGCCTCTACGGCCGAGGCCTGCTCCTGCCGTGCTCCGGGTTGGACCGGGCCGAACACGCGGCCGATGCCGATGCCGACGAGCAGCGCGGCGGCGAGCGGGACGGCCCATCGCGCCCAACCCGCTCGGCGAAGCCGTGACGGCGCCGAGGCCACGCCGCGCCCGGCTCCTCCCTGGCGGGAGGAGCGAGCGGCGCGCTGACTCCGGCGCAGCGGCTCGACCGCCGCCCCGGCGCTCCCGGGCGCCCTCCCGACGTCCTCCTGCTCAGGGGCGGCGTCGGCGGCCCAGTGGACCCGGCGCGCCGCCTCGATCTTCGCCCAAATCGCTTCGCGCGGCGTGGGCGGAGGCGGGTCGACCTCGCGGATCAGCTCGCCCAGCTGCTCGGCGAAACGGTCGTCGTTCATAACGCCCTCTCACCAGCGAACTCCGCGAGCGCTTCCCGCAGCTTGGCGCGCGCCCGCGACAGCCGTGCCTTCGACGTGCCGGTCGGCACGCTCAGCACCCGGCCGATCTCCTCGTGTGTGTAGCCCTCGACGTCGTACATCACGAAAACCACCCGATAACGTTCTGGCAAAGAATCGATCGCATCCCGCAGTCGTTGCTTGAGATCCGGCTCCGCGGCGCGGGCGGGACGGGCCGCCGCCAACGCGTCGTCCAGTACGGTTTCGTGCTCCCGCCGGCGCCGGACCTTCCGCATACCGTTGAGCCCGACGGAAACCGCGACCGTGTGCAGCCACGTCGACAACGCCGATTGCCCGCGGAACGCCGCCAGCCGGTCGAACGCGCGCAGAAACGTGTCCTGCGTAAAGTCCTGCGCGAGCTCGGGATCGCCGCCCGCGAGACGGTGGCAGAGCCGGTACACGCGGTCGACGTGAGCCTCGTACAACGCGCGCTCCGCCGAGGCGTCCCCCGCGAGCACGCGACGGATCAGTTCCCTTTCTTCCACCCGGTCGCCGCGGTTCGGGACGCCGATTGTCCGTTGCGTTTCCACATTGTGGGACACACCGTTACGCCCATCGGTTGCGCGTACACGTTAACCCAACCGAGACCGAGGCTTCGGTAAATCTTCGGCCCCGCTCCAATCCGAACGGGCTGGTCGGGGCTAGCCCGGGAACCGGAAACCGGCGAACCGGGAACCGGAAACCGGCGAACCAGGAACCGGAAACCGGCGAACCAGGAACCGGTACGGGCCCCCGTCTTGACGGCCCCTTATTCTTATCCGTATGCAGACCAAGCGCGCCAGGCGGGTCAACCGCGATGACCACCAGCTCAGCCTCGCCGTTGCGTGGCTGTCGGAGGACGCGTTCGCCGATGCGATGCACGAGCGCGGCGCGTTCGCGGTCCGTCGCGTGCGGTTCAAGCCGAATCGCTCACGCATGATCTCGCTTTCGGGCGATCGCCGGTCGCTCAACGTTCACGAGTGTTTTCGTGCGGCGTCGAGCGATGTGCTCGATGCGGTCGCCACGTTCGTCCGCGCGCCCGCGCGATCCGCCGAATATCGCGGCGCGGTTCAGCGGATGCGCGCGTGGTGGGATGGCCAGGTCCGCTTCGAGCATCACGGCGCGTCGAACGGGCTGCGCCCGCGTGCATGCTGTGCGACGCGCGAGCAGCGCGAGTTCCTCGCGCGGACCTACGCTCGCCTTAATGCGACACGGTTCGGCGGGTTTTTGCCGGATGGCATCCCGATCCGGCTCAGCAATCGGATGTCGCGGCGGTTCGGACACGTATACTACGGCGCTGGCCTGGACGGTCGACGGCTGATCGAGGAGATCGCCCTCAACGTCGACCTCATGATCGAAGGCAATGAGATGCACCTCCTCGACACGCTGTTGCACGAGATGGCGCACGCGGAGGCGTGTCTCGTGCACGGC
>JBOHRM010000710.1:0-1758 GCA_050732715.1 Longimicrobiales bacterium | reverse complement strand
CCGTGCACGCCCGCCTGGATGAGCGCGTCCAGATGGCGCATGGTCGCATCGATATCCATGGACAGATCCTCACGCAACTGCGTGGGACTGGCAGGAAAAACGCCACGCCATTCGTGCGACATCGATCCTCGTTCGGTTATGGGTCAGGTGGTGGACGGCTGAGCCGCCCGGCTGAAACCGGCCTCGCCCTCCGAACCCTGCCGCCGCGCGACGAGACGCGCCGCAGCCAGGTCACTGAGCGCCGTGCCGACCGACTTGAACAACGTGATTTCCTCGTCCGAGCCCCGGCCGGCGACGCGGCCCGAGCAAAGCTCCGACAACTCGCCGATGATCGCACCCTCGTCGATCCGGCCCTCATCGATCGGGATCAGAATGTCACCGGCCTCGTTCAGAACATTCGCTCGACTGTCGACAAACACACGCGACTTCACCACCAGATCAGTGTCGCACTCGCGACCCGTGCGCTCGTGGTTGCCGAAGAAATCCGTGTGCGTGCCAGCACCGACCCACTCGCCAAGCACGATCGGATCGTGCGAACCCGTCGCACAACTGATGATGTCCGCCTCACCCGCCGCCGCCTCGAGATCATCGACTACGCGAACCGTCAGCGCCGGCCTCTTCTCGTGTAACAGCCGCGCCGTACGCTCCGCCTTGTCCCGGTCCCGGCCCCAGAGATCGACCTCCGCGATCGGGCGGACGGCGGCGTGCGCCAAGACCATGTACGGCGCCAGATTGCCCGTGCCGCAGAACAACAACCGCCGCGCATCGCGCCGAGCGAGATGGTCGGCCGCGAGCGCCGCCACCGCCGCCGTCCGCCAGTACGTCACACTCGTGCCGTCCATCACCGCCAGCGGCTCACCCGTCACTCGGTCGAACAACAGAATCTTCGAGTGCAAGACCTGCCGGCCGCGTGCCGCGTTGCCCGGCAGGTACGTAAACGCTTTCACTCCGATGACTTCGTCGTTCCACGACGGCAGCAGCGCAAATGCGTCGTGCGTCGCATCCTCCTCATCCAGCCGAAACACCATCCGCCTCGGCGTCCCGGCCGGCCCGCCGAACGCCTGACGAAGCGCCTCGACGAGCGCCGGAAAATCAAGCGCCTGGTGCACCTGCGCGGCTTCGATGAGCTTCATTGACACCCAATCAGAGTTCGTCCACACATGTTTTGACGACGCCCGCGTCGCGGGCCGCCGGATTGCATAATATATACGGGGACGGCGCCCCAGCCAACCTCCACGACCATGGCCGCTGCGACGGACGCCGGCGACGCGGTCAGCGCGACGAGCGCGGGCTGAGGAGGTTGCGGAGCGCCCACAATTCTGGGAAGAACTTGTGGTTCAATGTGTTACGGAGATAGGCGACGCCCTCGGAGCCGCCGGTCCCGCGTTTCGAGCCGATCATCCGCTCGACCATTTCGATGTGGTGCAGGCGCCAGAGGGAGAACATCTGGTCGAACTCGACAAGCGCCTCGGCGAGAAGGTAGAGATCGTAATGCCGATCGGGGTTGTGGTAGAGGCCGGTCAGTGCGCGGACGCGTTGTTCGCTGGCGCGATCGTCGTCGGGCCCGGACCCGGCGGGGAGGTCGAAGCCGCGGCGGCGGAGCAGGTCGTAGAAGCTCTCGCCGACGGTCGTGCCCGCGAGTCGCCGTTCGAGCTCGGCGCGCTCCTCGGTTCCCGGCCCGTAGTTCTGGAGGTGGCGCTCGTTCTTGAGCCCACAGACGAACTCGATGCAGCGGAACTGCGCGGACTGGAAACCGCT
>JBOHRM010000709.1:0-1733 GCA_050732715.1 Longimicrobiales bacterium | reverse complement strand
CCAGATTACTTCGAGACGATGGGAATCCGTCTCCGTGACGGCCGCCCCCTCCTGGACACGGACCGCATGCTTTCGGAAGAGGGCGTCGTCGTGATCAACCAGGCACTGGCCGACCGCTACTTCCCCGACACGGATCCGATCGGACAGCGAGTCGCATTCGCTTGGGGCGGCTCGCCTCGCTGGGACCGGATCGTCGGCGTCGTCGACAATGTCGCCGAATCGGAGCTGACCGCCGCCCCGGAACCCGCTCGATACGTGCTCTACGAGCACAGCCCTGGACCGAATGACTGGCTCAATCCCTGGCAGACCATCGTCTTCCGGACACAGGATGGCCGCGACCCCGCGACGTTGCTGGACGCGGTAAGGCGCGCCATCCAGGCGGCCACTCCGGTGGTGGCTGTGCAAGAGATGAGCACGATGCCGGCCGTTTTCGACCGGGCGATGGGTCCGGCACGGCAGGTCATGGCGCTGCTATCGCTTCTCAGCGGTCTGGCGCTGGCGCTCGGTGGCGTCGGGGTGTACGGTGTGGTCTCCCACTTCGTCGGCAGGCGCAAGCGCGAATGGGGGATCCGCATCGCACTGGGGATGCGGCCGCGACGCGTCGCCGGACAGATCGTCCGCGCAAGCGCGGCACTGGTCGGTACGGGCGTGGCGTTCGGCCTCGTGGCGTTCCTCGCCCTTTCGCGGCTCCTTGCCGGCTTCCTCCATGGTGTCGGCACGACGGACGCTCTGGCGTTGTCGGCGGCGGCCGCGGTGCTCATGACCGCTGGCGTTCTTGCTGCCTACGTTCCGGCTCGCCGAGCGAGTCGGATCGATCCAGCCACGGTGCTCCGTGAGCAATAAACCAAGCGCTAATGCGCCGCTCGGGACGTTCGAGGAGCAGGTCATGCTCGCGGTGCTGCGTACGCGGCCGGAAGCGTACGGCATGGGCGTACGCCGCGAGATCGAGCGCGTGACAGGCCGAGACGTTTCGATCGGCGCGGTCTACGCGACGCTCGATCGGCTCGAGGCGAAGGAGCTCCTGGTATCGTCACGCGGCGTCGCCGAAGGAGCGCGCCGCGTCTTCGCCGCCACCGCGGATGGCTTCCTCGCGCTCGCCGAATCTCGCGCGATGCGCGATCGGCTCTGGCGCGGGATCGATCTGGGACGTCTCTCGAAGGACGGCTACACGCCCGGGTAGTGCGTCTCGACCACCTCGATGCCGTCCTCGCCGGGGCAGACACGGTAATCACCGAACAGGGCGGGCGCTTCCTGCTGGAGCAGGTGCAGCATGACGAGTGCGAGACGCCGGATCTCGGATTCCGCGGAAGAAGAGCCGCGCAGCTCGATGAAATGGCGTAACGCGCGAGCGTTGCCTGTGACCACGATCTTGGTCTCGACGCTGTTCGGCAGGACGCTGCGCGCGGTTTGGCGCGCGCGCTTGCGACGTAGCGTCGCCGACGGCTCGTCCTTGACCTGCTCCTCGATGTGGGCGAGCAGCTCGCGATAGTCCGCGAGCGCGCGCTCACAGCCGCGCTTCCAGACGTCGTACGCGGGTGTGTCCTCGATGATCTCGGGCGGCAGCACGAAGCCGACCCCCGACTCGTCCACATAGCGCTGGCTGAGCTGCGAGTACGAGAAGTGCCGGTGCCTTACGAGCTCGTGCGTGAGCGCGCGGCTGACACCTTCGATCAGGAAGCTCCAGACGGCGTGCTCGATCACGCTGCCGTGGCGAACTTTCAGGATGTTCGTGA
>JBOHRM010000708.1:0-8395 GCA_050732715.1 Longimicrobiales bacterium | reverse complement strand
CCGAGTTCCGAGTTCCGAGTTCCGAGGCGTATTCAACGGGATCCGAACCCGAAACCCGAAACCCGGAACCCGGAACCCGAACGAAGTGAGCCGGCACGAAATGCCGGACCCGGGTATAACGGCGGGGCCGTTCGCGGAGGGGCGCGCACGGTCGGTGATTTTGCGAGGAGAGATCATGGTGAACGAGGCGGTGGATCGACTGGCTGCGAGCCGCGAGCGCATCGATGCGCTCGGAGGGTACCTTTGACGTCGCACGCAAGCGCGAACAGATAGGGGCGCTCGAGGCGAAGATGGCGGCGCCGGGCTTCTGGGACGCACCGGGCGCGGCGCGTGACGTCATCTCGGAGAGCAAGGCGCTGAACGCGTGGGTTGAGCCGTGGGATGGGCTGAGCCGGAAGGAGCGTGAGCTGGCCGAGCTCGGCAGTCTGCTCGAGGTGGAGCCTGACGAGGCACTGGCCCTCGAGTGGCGCGACGAGGTGCAGCGCCTCGAACGCGATATCGAGCGTCTCGAGCTGCGTGCCATGCTGAGCGGCCCGGATGATGCCCGCGATGCCTTGTTGACCATTCACCCCGGCGCGGGCGGCACCGAATCCCAGGACTGGGCCGAGATGCTGATGCGCATGTACACCCGCTGGGCCGAGAGGCACGGGTACCAGGTGACCGCGCTCGACCTGCTACCTGGTGAGGAAGCTGGCATCAAGAGCGCGACGCTCGAGGTGCGAGGCGAGAACGGGTACGGCTATCTGAAAGCGGAGAAAGGCGTGCACCGCCTCGTACGTATCTCGCCGTTCGATGCGCAGAAGCGGCGTCACACATCGTTCGCCAGCGTCTTCGTCTATCCCGTGGTCGACGACTCGATCGAGATCGATATCGGTGAGGGCGATCTGCGCGTGGACACGTTTCGTGCGTCCGGCGCGGGCGGGCAACACGTCAACAAGACCAGCTCGGCGGTCCGGCTGACGCATCTGCCCACCGGCGTCGTGGTCTCATGCCAGAGCGAGCGTAGCCAGTTCCAGAACAAGGCCACGGCGATGAAGATGCTGCGGGCGGCGCTGTACGAGCGCGAGCTCGAGCGGCGCGAGGCCGAGCGGCAGAAGATCGAGTCCGAGAAACCCGAGATCGGCTGGGGCAACCAGATTCGGTCTTACGTGTTTCAGCCGTATACCATGGTGACGGACCACCGCACCGAGTTGAAGGTCTCGGATGTCCAACGCGTAATGGATGGCGATGTCGACGCTTTCATCGAGGCGTACCTCAAGGAGTTCGGCGTCCGCGTTGCCTAGTGTTCCGTCCCGGAAGTTCCTTGCGCATCGAGAACGCCGATGCGCCCGCAACGCAAGGCGGGACGACGAAGGACTAGCAGCGCTAATTCGAGGAGGAGCAACGCAGCGATGCGGGATGCAGCGGCGTTCGAATGCCAAGGAATCTCCGGGACGGGACACGAGCGGGGGGTGGATGGAGGAGCGACGCAGCTATGTGTTCGATGACCGCCGGCAGAAGCTCGAGGAGCTGCGCCGCCGTGGCATCGAACCGTTTGCGTACTCGTTCGATGTGACGCATTCGACGCTGGCCGCGCGCGCGTCGTTCGAAGCGGCCGAGGTGGCGGGTGAGCTGTCGGCCGACGGGTTCGGCGCGACCGCGCGGATGGCTGGACGTCTGGTGTCCGTGCGCGCACACGGCCGCAGCGTCTTCGCCGACCTGGAGGACCGCGCGGGGCGGCATCAGCTGCATTTCCGTGCCGGCTCGTTGCCCGACGCAGAGTTCGAGATGCTGAAGCTGCTCGATCCGGGCGACTGGCTCGGCGCCGCCGGACGGCTGTTCCGCACGCGCGCCGGCGAGGTCACGCTACGCGTCGAACACGTCGAGCTGCTCGCCAAATCGCTGCGGCCGCTGCCGTACGGCAAGGAGGAGGCGGACGCGACCACGGGCGAGCGGCGCGTGCACGGCGGGTTTGCGGACGTCGAGCAACGCTAGCGGCAACGTTACGCGGACCTGGCGGTGAACCCGGATGTAAGAGAGGTGTTCGTCACACGCGCCCGCATCGTGAGCGCGCTGAGACGGTTCCTTGATGCGCGCGGTTTCATCGAGGTCGAGACGCCGGTGCTTCAGCCGCTGTACGGCGGCGCGGTGGCGCGGCCGTTCACGACGCACCACAACGCGCTCGACATGCCGCTGTATCTGCGGATCGCGGACGAACTGTACCTCAAGCGGCTGATCGTGGGCGGGCTCGAGCGGGTGTATGAAATCGGTAAGGATTTCCGGAACGAAGGCATCGACCGTACGCACAATCCGGAGTTCACGATGCTGGAGTTCTATCAAGCGTTCGCCGACTACGACGCGATGATGACGCTGGTGGAAGATATGATCGATGCCGTCATCCGCGAGGTGAACGGCGGCGAGGCCGTCGTGGCGGTCGAGGGTCGCCGGCTCTCGCTTCGGCCGCCGTATCCGCGCTTGCCGTTCGCGGAAGCGTTGGCGCGACTCGGCGACATCGATGCCGACGGCGACGACGCCGAGCTGCGCGCACGGGCCGGGGCGGAGGGGGTGGTCGACGCCTCGACGCTGAGCCGGCCGAAGCTGCTCGACGAGGTGTTCAAGGTTCTGGTCGAGCCGAAGCTCGACGAGCCGGTGTTCATCACGGACCATCCACGCGAGCTGTCGCCGCTGGCGAAGCCGAAGCGTGGCGATCCGCGACGTGTCGAACGGTTCGAGCTGCTCATCGCGGGCCGCGAGATCGCGAACGCGTTCAGCGAGCTGAACGACCCGCTCGATCAGAGGGAACGGTTCGAGGCGCAGACCCGGCTCAGGCAGAGCGGGGACGAGGAGGCCCATCGGCTCGACGAAGACTACCTGCGCGCCCTCGAGTACGGCATGCCGCCGACCGGCGGCGTCGGCATCGGCGTGGATCGGCTGGTCATGCTGTTCACCGGCCAATCATCGATTCGTGACGTGATCCTGTTTCCCACCATGCGGCCGGAGCAACGTGGCGACGGCGAGCGCTGAGGCCGCCGTGGCGGCCGCGAACGCGAAGACGCGGGCCGCCGCGCGGACGCCGGGGTGGCGCTTCGAGTGGTACGTCGCCCGCCGCTACCTCGCCTCGCGCCGCAGGGGGCGGACGCGGTTTCTCTCGCTGATCACCGTGATCGCTGTGGGCGGCGTCGCGCTCGGCGTGACGGCGCTCGTGACCGTGATCGCCGTCATGACGGGGCTCCAGAACGAGCTCCAGCGGATGATCCTCGGGTCGACGCCGCATGTCTACGTCTTCGAGGCCGGCCAGGCGTTTCGCCTGGACGGTTGGGGCGAAGTGATGCCCGAGATTCGGGCCGTTCCGGGTGTCACGGCCGCCGCGCCGTTCGTGATGACGCAGGTCGGCGTCATCCGGCCCGGCGCCTGGACGGACTCGGGCGGCTCGGCGGGCGCCGGCGCCTCGACCGCGTATGCTCGGGCGGGCCAGCTGTACGGCATCACGGTCGGTGCCGCGGATGAGCCGATGACGGCGGTCGAGGAGGACATCCGTAGCGGCGAGCTGGCGTTCGGACCGACCGTGAGCGGACTCCCCGGTGTGCTGGTCGGCAGCGGGCTCGCGCAGCACCTCTCGGTGCTGCCGGGTGACACCGTCGTGCTGGCGGCGCTCGAGAACCTGAAGTTCGACCCGCTCGGCAATCCGGTCCCTAGCACGGGTGAGTTCGAGGTCGCGGGCGTCTTCCAGACCGGGATGTACGAGTATGACAACAACAATCTCTACGTCGAGCTCGAGCGCGCGCAGAACCTGCTCGACTTCCCGCCCGGCACCGTATCCGGGATCGCCGTCAACACCGTCGACCCGTGGACCGCCGACGGGGTCTCGAGCGCGCTGTTCGAGACGCTCGGGCCGAGCTATTTCGTCGACAATTGGCGGCGCCTCAACGCCGCGTTGTTCGAGGCGCTGAAGCTCGAGAAGATCGCGATGCAGGTGATTCTGTTCCTGATCGTCATCGTCGCGGCGTTCAACATCATCAGCACGCTCATCATGGTGGTGACGGACAAGACCCGCGAGATCGGCATCCTGAAATCGATGGGCATGACGGACGGCGCCGTCCTCCGTGTCTTCCTCCTCCAGGGCCTCGCGATCGGGATGATCGGAACAGCGCTGGGCGCCGTCGGTGGCGTGACGCTCGTCACGCTCATCGACCGCTACCGGTTCATCACCCTGCCCGGCGACGTCTACTTCATCGATCGGCTGCCCGTCGCACTGGACCTGGTCGACTTCGCATTGATCATCGTGATCAGCCTGCTGATTGCGCTGGTCGCGACGATCCACCCGGCGAGACAGGCGTCTCGCCTACAGCCCGTCGATGCGATCCGCCATGAATGAGCCGGTAAAGAACGTCCCGAGTTCCGAGTTCCGAGTGGGCTCCCCGCTCTCCTCCGCCCGGCCCCTTCGGGAGGGGTCGGGGGGAGAGGGGAGCCCACCCGGAACCCGAGCGCACAGCGCGAGCGCCGAGCGGATCCTCGTAGGTCGTGGCCTCCGCAAGGTTTACATCGAGGAGGACGGCAGCGAACTCACGGTTCTGGAGGGTGTAGAGATCGGCGTTGCTCGTGGCGAGATCGTCGCGATCGTCGGCGCCAGCGGTGCAGGGAAATCGACGCTCCTGCACCTCCTTGGTTGCCTCGATCGGCCGACCGCGGGCGACGTGATCCTGGACGGCCAGCCTGTTGCACACCTGACAGAGCGCGAGCTGGCGTCGATCCGTAACCGGCGCATCGGCTTCGTCTTTCAGTTCCATCACCTGTTGCGGGATTTCACCGCACTCGAGAACGTGATGATGCCGCTGCTGATCGCCGGAACCGCGCGCAGTGAGGCCGCCGAGCGTGCTCGGGATCTGCTGGGCCGCGTGGGGTTGAGTGGCCGCGTGACGCACAAGCCGAACGAGCTGAGCGGCGGCGAGCAGCAGCGGGTCGCGGTGGCGAGGGCGCTGGTGAATCAGCCGGCGGCGATCCTGGCGGACGAGCCGAGCGGGAACCTGGACACGCACACGAGCGAGGAGTTACACGACTTGTTCTTCCGGCTACGCGACGAGCACGGCTCGGCGCTCGTGCTGGCGACGCACAATCGCGAGCTCGCGGACCGAGCGGACCGCGTGCTGTTGGTCAAAGACGCCCAGCTGCACCGCGTTTGAGGAGCGGCCTGCGATGCTGTGCGACAACTGCAAGGCGAACGAAGCGATCTTCCACTACACGAAGATCGTGGAGAACGAGGTGGTCCACGTCCATCTGTGCGAGAGCTGCGCGGCCGAGAAGGGCCTCGAACCGGCCGGCACGCCGGGTAACTTTCCATTGACCGATTTCCTGGCGCAGGTGGGTAAAGGCAGCATCGAGTCTTCGGGTATGGCGCCGTGCGCGTATTGCGGGCTGCGTCTAGAGGACTTCAAGAAGACGGGTCGGCTGGGCTGCTCGCACTGTTACGTGAGCTTCGAGCCGAACCTGAAGGGTCTGTTGCGCCGGCTGCACGGCAATACCCGGCACGTCGGTAAGGTCTACCTGCCGCCGGACCCGACGCGCGCGGAACAACAGGAGCGACTCGCCGGTTTGCGGCGTAAGCTGGACAAGGCGGTCGAGAGCGAGGATTTCGAGCGGGCGGCGCAGATACGAGACATGATCCGGACACTGGAGGTGCGCTCCGATGTTTGACGAGACGCCACTCACGGATTTCGGCCTGAGCTGGCTCGAAGGCAGTGGTCCGTACTCGGACGTCGTTCTATCGACGCGCGTCCGATTGGCGCGGAACCTCCAGGGCCACGCGTTCAGCCCACGTGTGCGCGAGAACGAGCGGCTCCAGATCTTCGACACCATCCGCCGTGCCGCGGACCAGTCGACGATTCGAGGCGGCGTCGCGCTGGATCTGGCTTCGCTGACACCGCTGTCGCGACGCGTGCTGCTCGAGCGACACCTGATCTCCCGCGAGCTGGCCGGCGATGCGGATGAGAACCCGCCTCGTGGCGCGGGTCTGTTCATCGCGCCGCGCGACTCGGTCGGCCTCATGATCAACGAGGAAGACCACCTGCGCCTCCAGGTGCTGATGTCGGGCCTGCGCCTGCGCGATGCGTATCAACGCGTCGACCGACTCGATGAGGAGCTCGGCGCTCACCTCGCGTTCGCGTACCACCCCGAGTACGGCTTCCTCACGAGCTGTCCCACCAACGTGGGCACGGGGTTGCGCGCCTCGATCCTGATCCATCTGCCAGGACTGGTGCTGACCAAGGAGATCACGCGAGTGTTACAAGCGATCTCACAGGTCGGCCTGACGTTCCGCGGGCTGCATGGCGAGGGCTCCGAGGTGGTCGGCAACTTCTTTCAGGTCTCGAACCAGATGACGCTCGGCCGGAGCGAAGAGGACCTGCTCGAGCACCTCGAGAAGATGGTGGCGAAGGTGATCCAGTACGAGCTCGATGCGCGCGCCGTGCTGCTGCGCGACGCGCCGGCCGTGATCGAGGATAAGATATGGCGCGCCTATGGATTACTTCGCTTCGCACGCTCACTCTCGTTTGATGAAGTCATGAATCTTTTGAGCGGTGTAAGGCTCGGCGTAAGTATGAACCTTCTCTCTGGGCTCCGTGTATACACGCTCAACAAAATCATGATTTACTCCCAGACCGCGCACCTCGAGCAGGCGGCGGGTCGGCCGCTCGCGGAAGCGGAAGGAGATTTGCATCGGGCGAGCTATGTCCGGCGCATCCTAGCCAGTGAGGGTGATGTCTCGCCGGACGAGCGCCACGCTGGCGAATCGCAGCGGGATTGAGCGGGCAGGAGCGGGGTCTCCCGGGGGGATGAAGGCATCATGAACTACAATTTCACGGACCGGGTTCGGAAAGTGCTGGCGATGGCTCGAGAAGAGGCCATCCGCTTGCAGCACGACTACGTGGGCACCGAGCACATCTTGCTCGGTTTGATCCGTGAGGGCGAGGGTGTCGCCGCTGCGGTTCTCATGAATCTGAGCGTCGACCTCGAGCAGATTCACGAACGGATCGAAGAGAGCGTACGGAAAGGCAAGGCGACGATTGCGCTCGGCGAGCTGCCGTACACGTCGCGCGCGAAGAAGGTTCTCGAGTACGCCATGGCCGAGGCGCGCGAGCTGAACCACTCGTACGTCGGCACCGAGCATCTCCTCCTCGGCCTGCTGCGCGAAGAGAAGGGCATCGCCGCGCAAGTCCTTAACTCGCTCGGCGTGTCACTCGAGGACGCGCGCGCCGAGACACTGAAGCTGCTGGGCAGTGACGTCAGCCCGTCGCAGCCCTCGGGCAGCAGTGGTGGCGGCGGCGCAGCATCGCAGAAGGGCGAGAAGAAGTCGAAGACGCCGGCACTGGATCACTTCTGCCGGGACCTCACGGAACTGGCACGCGAGGGCAATCTGGACCCGACGATCGGCCGCGAGAAGGAGATCGAGCGGGTGATGGAGGTGCTGTCGCGGCGGAAGAAGAACAACCCCGTGCTGATCGGCGAGCCCGGTGTGGGCAAGACGGCGATCGTCGAAGGTTTGGCGCAGCTGATCGCGCGTGGTGAAGTCGCGGAGAGCCTGAGGGATCACCGGGTGCTGGCGCTGGACATGGCGGCCGTGATCGCGGGCACGAAGTACCGTGGCCAGTTCGAGGAGCGGCTCAAGGCGATCATGAACGAGATCGCGCAGAACCGCAACATCATCCTGTTCATCGACGAGCTGCACACGCTGGTCGGCGCGGGCGCGGCGGAGGGCGCGATCGACGCGTCGAACATGCTCAAGCCCGCGCTGGCGCGCGGCGAGCTCCAGTGCGGGGGTGCGTCGACGCTGAACGAGTATCGCAAGTACATCGAGAAGGACGGCGCGCTCGAGCGGCGGTTCCAGCCGATCATCATCGATCCTCCGACGGTCGACGAGGCGATCGAGATCCTGAGAGGGCTCCGCAAGCATTACGAGGAGCACCACAAGATCGTCATCCCGGATGACGCGCTGGTGTCAGCAGCGAAGCTCTCCGAGCGTTATATCACGGACCGGTTCCTGCCGGACAAGGCGATCGACGTGATCGACGAGGCGGGCGCGCGGGCGCGGCTCGCGACGCAGGTGCCGCCGCCGGAGGTGGCAGACTTGAAGGAGTCGCTCGAGCAGCTCGCGTTGCAGAAGGACCAGGCGATCCGCGACCAGGACTTCGAGAAGGCGGCGGAGCTCCGTGACGCCGAGCGTGAGCTACAGGGCTCGATCCGGCGGAAGCAGGAGGAGTGGGAGCAGGAGCGGAAGACACACCGGCCGGAGATCGACGAAGAGGCGATCGGCTTCATCGTCAGCCGCTGGACGGGCATCCCGGTATCGCGGCTCAGGCAGGCCGAGACCGAGCGGCTGGTCCACATGGAGGACGAGCTGCACGCGCGTGTGGTGGGGCAGGAC
>JBOHRM010000707.1:0-5870 GCA_050732715.1 Longimicrobiales bacterium | reverse complement strand
AGCGGATCTGGTCGGTGGACGATGAGCTGGCCATCACGAGCGTGATGCCGAGGACCGAGCGCATGCGCGACTCGCTGGCGGAACAGCGCTACCGTATGAGGCTGATGATCACGTTCGCCGCGCTGGCCGGATGCTTCGCACTGCTGGGCATCCACGGCGTGACCAGCCGCTCGGTCGCGCGGCGCACACATGAGGTGGGGATTCGCATGGCGCTCGGGTCCTCTCGCCGTCGCGTGCTTTCGCTCGTGCTCGGTGAGGGACTGCGGTTGGTCGTGATCGGTGCCGGCATCGGTCTCATCGGCTCGTTCCTGGCGACGCGGGTCATCGAGCGCTTTCTCTACGCCGCCGGCCGAAACGATCCACTCGTGCTGACCGCCGTCATCCTCGGCCTCGGCCTGCTCGGGCTGATCGCCAGCCTCGGACCGGCGCGGCGGGCCGTGCGCGTCGACCCGATCGTCGCGCTGCGCGCCGATTTGCGGTGAATGGAACGCCGCGGATGACGTTCGGAGCCCTGTACGAACACGTCGCTGCCCGGTAGACGCTGGCCTCGGCGCGCGGCCGCACGGAATCGACGGACACGAGCGTACGGCCCCTTTGCTCGAGTAGCAGTGGAGCAGCAGGCCGGCACCGCCGGTCCACACTGGTGCCGACGACCCTGGAACGAGGTCCCGAAACGAGCCTGGAACGGTGTCAAATCCACAGTCGATGCAGCCAAAGCCTCGAGCGGCGACTTTGCCACGGTATGCGGTGTCAACGCGGAATTCTGTTTCTAGCCGCTACGGCGAGTGGGGAGTTGACCACCGTATGCGTTGTGAATCTGGAACTGTTGAAAATCACCCAACGGCTGGGGACTTTCCGCCCTCACGCGCGCATCTCGCTGATGAAAAGCGAGTCGCGGCGCGCGCGGACTAGTGTCCCGTGGCGGAAATTCCTTGGCATTCGAACGCCGCTGCATCCCGCATCGCTGCGTTGCTCCTCCTCGAATTAGCGCTGCTAGTCCTTCGTCGTCGCGCCTTGCGCTGCGGGCGCATCGGCGTTCTCGATGCGCAAGCCATTTCCGCCACGAGACACTAGCGGTATGTTCGGGCCGACGTGGTACTCGACGTGCGTCTGGAGCCGTTCGTGAACGCAACGTTGGCGATGCGCCGGATTCTGAGCCTGACCGTGCTGCTGGCGACGGGTGCGGCCCAGGCAGTGGCGACCGCGTGCCCGATGGGCATTGCGGGCGGCGGCGACCCTCATCCCGTCGTCAATTCCGGGACGCCGCACGTCGCGGCGCACGACGACGCGGCGCAGGCCGGCCATGACGCGGTCGCGCAGGCAGGCCACGCAGATCACACGAGGTACGCCGGTGGCGCGGAGGACCGCGCCCGGTACGTGAGCATGCCGTCGCCCCACGCGCCGCTCGACACCGGCGCATCGTGTGCGCTGACGATGTCGTGTGCGCCGCTGATGCCTGCGCCGAATGTGCCGCTCGGCATTCTCGGCCACGATGCGCACGTAGCCTCACCTGCGATCTCGCGTCACCTCCTCTCCGCCGACATCAACGCCACGACGCCGCCTCCTCGCCCGTTGGCCTGAGCCCCGCGTAATGAGCTGGCGGCCAGGGCCGTCAGCCGATCGGTACTCGAGCCAACGGACGAAGCATGTACATCGAGCGAATGCGCGCGGCCGCCGTTGCGGCCGTGCTGCTGACATTGGCCGGCGCACCCGTTGCCGGCCAGCATCCCGATCACGAGATGGCTGCCGACACGATGGACGAGCCGCCGCACGCGATGTGGCGCACCGTGTTCGGTGATGGCTGGAGCCTGGCGGGCATGGCTCAGGCGTTTCCGATTCTCACGATTGGCGCGCCGTTCGTCGACGGCAGCCCGCTCCACGAGACGGCGGCGTATCTCACGCAGCCGGTCATGATGTCCACGCTGGCGAGCCCGAACGCGCGCTTCGCGCTGCGCGTCACGCCGAACTTCGAGGGGATCACTCAGCCGGACGGCGAGCTGACGTTCGGCGCTTGGGGCGAGGGCTTCATCGACAAGCGGCACCCGCACACGTTCATTCACGAGCTGGTGCTGAGCTTCAATGATTGGGACCTCTGGGGTGGTGCGGGCTCGATCTCGATCGGCAAGGGTTTCGCCGCCTACGGCACGGACGACCCGATGAGCCGGCCCGTGGTCAAGTATCCCACGAACCACCATCTATCGCAGGTCCTCGAGCGGTGGATGGTGACCGGCGCGTTCCTGCGCAACGGCTGGAGCCTCGAGGCGAGTGTGTTCAGCGGCGACGAGCCGGAGGACCCGTGGGATTTCTCGAACATCACGCCGTTCATGAACAGCTGGTCGGTGCGGACCGTTCGGCGCTGGGGCGCGGGTCGGGGCCCGCTCGCCGAATGGGAGGCGTCGGTGTCGTACGCGGATGTGGGCGAGAAGCACGGCGACGACGTCGAGCGCACGCGGCTGTGGAACGCGGCCGTCCGTCACTCGAGCGAGCGTGTGTACGGGCTGGTCGAGGTCTCGTACGCCGATTTCGAGGACGTCGAGTCGCTGTACAGCGTGCTGGGCGAGGGTCGATTGGCCGCGGGCCGTCGCCGGCCGTACGCGCGGATCGAGTTCGCGACGCGGCCGGAGTTCAAACGGCTCGGCCCGGGCGGCACGAAGGGCTTCTTCCGCTACCCGTTCGACGCCGAGCCGATCGGCGCGACGCGCTGGATCGCCGTGACCGGCGGATACGGCTACGAGGCGACGCGTTATCCGTTCAGCGTGCGGCCGTTCGTCGAGATCGGGTATTTCAAGGTCCGTGGCGACCGTGGCCCGATCGATCCGCGCACGCTGTTCGACGCCACCGTGTTCTCATCGATCACGTTTGGCGCGCGCGTCTTCATCGGCGGCGACCCCATGCGCATGGGCGCGTACGGCGTGCTCGATCCGATGACCGTGATGTCGCGGCCGCACGGAGCCGAGGCGACGAACCACGGCGGCCATTGAGCTTCGGCTGGCGGTTGGGCGCCGGACCGCGAGACCACCTTCGGATCGCCATCCCATCTGGCCCTGCGTGGCCCGGCCGGCGCACGATTGTTGCCCCGCGGCGGGCTTCACCCCAGGTGGTGGCGGGCAGCGCGGACCACCGGCGGGCGGGGTCACGGCATCGCTCGAAATCGAACAAGGAGGCAGGGCCATGACGTCCGGGATGCAGACGGGGCATGGGCAGCATCAGGATCACACGCATCTGCACGGCCCGAACTGCGGGCACACCGGCATTCAGCACGACGGGCATACCGACTACCTGCACGATGGCTGTTTGCACCACCCGAGCGAGGAGCGAGTCGACGAGCATCGGCTCGAGGTGACGAAGGCGAACCCGGCCACGTGCACGCCAGACCACGCTTGCGGCGAGCACGAGGGCGCCCATCGCCATGGCGACGGCTGCGGCCACGAGCAGGTGCCGCACGGCGACCACGTGGACTACCTCGTCAACGGGCACCTCCACCATCCGCACGGCGATCATTGCGACGATCACGGGCCGGTGCGAGTAGCCGCGACGATGCGATCCTAAGCCGGTCCGCCTCGCGGGCTCGTCATCTCGGCGGACCGCCTGACGCCGGCACGCCGCGTATCCTCACGGCGCTGGTCGTGGCCGCTCTCGTGCGCGCGGTGGGCGGTGATCACGCGGCCGAATCGAATCGGCCCCCATCTCGGCCCCGCTCTCTGCGATGGGTGATGAATCCGTGCTCTCGCCCGCGTCTCGCGGCGACCGTCGCCTCGGCATCCTCGCCCTCGGTGCACTCGGTGTAGTCTACGGCGACATCGGCACCAGCGTGCTCTATGCCTTGGGCACCGCGTTCGATGGTGCCCACGCCGTAGCGAAGCGGGACGCTCCAGGAGCGCATGATCCTCCTCGTCGTCTCCGCCGTCGAGGTCCCGAGAATCGCGGCAGCACAAAGCATCGAGACGGAATCCCTTGCCGACCACGTACTTCAGGTGTCCGTGCGCTATGGCTTCATGGAGAGCCCGGATGTGCGGCCGGCGCTCGAGCGCAGCCGTGCGCTGAACGGCGCCCGGTTCGATGACCTCACGTTCCTCATCGGCCGGGTGACGCCCGTGCGCACCGCCCGGCCGGGGATGGCACGATGGCGCAAGGCGCTGTTCACGTTTCTCTGGCAGGCCTCGCGCCCCGCCCGACTTCATCTGCGGCTCCCGCCAGGCCAGGTCGTCGAGGTCGGAATGGAAGTCGAGCTGTAATGGCGCACCGCGGCATCGCGTCAACCGAGCGTCGCGTCGGATAGGAACGAGGGGTGCACGCGGTGAATTCGAACGTATGGAGTTGGAGGCGGCGATGAGCGGCAGGGAAGGGATCAGCCAGTGAGTCGCGAGCACGATACCGAGCACGAACAGGAGGGTCCGACCGGGGCGCACGCCGGCGGAGCGGGTGACGCTCACGCGGGCCACGCAGAGCATCGCGGGCACGACGAACGCGCGGGCCACGCAGAGCGTCGCGGGCACAACGAGCGCGCGGGCCACCCAGGGCACGGCGGGCATGACACGCACCCGGGCCATGCAGCGCATCGCGCGCACAACGAGCACGCGGGCGACGCAGGGCACGGCGGGCATGACGAGCACGCGGGCCACGACGAGCACGGCGGGCACGACAAGCACGCGGGCCATTCGCCCGCGATGTTTCGCGACCGGTTCTGGTGGTCGTTGCTGCTGACCGTGCCGACGCTGGTCTGGGGCGAGCTGCTCCAGGGCTGGCTCGGCTACGCTGCGCCGTCGTTCCCAGGCTCGCGCTACGTGCCGGCACTATTCGGCACGGCGGTTTATCTCTACGGCGGGCGTGTGTTCCTGACCGGCGCGTGGCACGAGCTGCGCGACCGGCTGCCCGGGATGATGACGCTGATCTCGCTCGCGATCACGGTCGCGTTCGTGTACAGCGCCGCGGTGACGTTCGGGCACGACGGCATGCCGCTCTGGTGGGAGCTGTCCACGCTCGTGACCATCATGCTGCTCGGCCACTGGATGGAGATGCGCTCGATCGCCCAGGCCAGCGGCGCGCTGCGCGAGCTGGCGAAGCTGCTGCCAGCCACGGCCACGCGGCTGATCGACGGGCGCGAGGAGCGCGTCCCGCTCGAGACGCTGCGCGACGACGACGTCGTCCTCGTGCGGCCCGGCGAGAGCGTGCCCGCGGACGGCACGGTCCGCGAGGGCACGAGCGACGTAAACGAATCGATGATCACGGGCGAGTCGCGGCCGGTCGAGAAGGCGGAAGGCTCGCAGGTGATCGCGGGGACCGTGAACGGCCGCGGCTCACTGCGCGTCGTCGTGACCGGAACGGGTGAACGGACCACGCTCGCGGGGATCATGCGGCTCGTGTCGGAGGCGCAGAGCTCGCGCTCGCGCGCGCAGGCGCTCGCGGACCGCGCGGCCTTCCTTCTCACCTTCATCGCGATCGCCGCGGGCGCGATTACGCTCGTGGCGTGGCTGCTCGCCGGCGAGACCGTGCAGTTCACGATCGAGCGCGTTGTGACCGTGCTCGTAATCGCGTGCCCGCACGCGCTCGGCCTCGCGATCCCGCTCGTGATCGCGATCTCGACCACGCTCGGTGCGCGTGGCGGGCTGCTGGTGCGCGACCGCCGCGGCCTCGAGGAAGCGCGCAACCTCGACACGGTCGTCTTCGACAAGACCGGCACGCTGACGCGCGGCGAGTTCCGCGTCGTCGACGTGACAACCGTCGCGGAGCTCACCGAGGACGAGGCGCTCGAACTCGCTGCGGCGGTCGAGCGCGACAGCGAGCATTCGCTCGCGCGCGGCATTTTGTCGAGCGCCGAGGAGCGCGGCCTCGAGATCCCGGCCGCGCGCGAGTTCGAGGCGATCCCGGGC
>JBOHRM010000706.1:0-2109 GCA_050732715.1 Longimicrobiales bacterium | reverse complement strand
GAACGCTACCTCGCCTCGATGGGAATCCGCACTCGCGTCTGCTCCCACTCGGCGACGAGGGTGGCCTCCGCAGGCGAGACGCGCTGGAGCGTCAGCGTCAGAAGCTCGACCGGCGGATCCGCCTGCTCGACGACGACAACTCCGGATCCGACATCGCGACTGCGAACGGCGTCGTCGATCAGGATCCCCCAGCGCTGCGTCATGTCCGTTCACTACGATGCGCCACACCTCTTCGCCGGGGATCGCATACACCGTGTACCAGCCGGGCTCGACGGCGACTCCCGCGATACTCGCCGGGAACGAAACGTGGATGGCGGTGGCCTCGTCCGCACCGAATCGCCACGGTCGGTCGAACGGAACGAGGCGCCCCATGATCGGGCGGCCCAGCTGGCGAGGGCGGCTGTAACAGACCTTGACCGGTCCGGCGTCCAGTCGAATGCTGGTCGAATCGAAGGGGCTCGCGCGCAGCTCGAGATCCGCTGGATCGCCGCGCACCCAACAGGGCTGTTGATCATCCTGCTGCGCAAAACCCGGGGTCGCCCTCAGGACGAGGAGCGTGACGGCAGTGAGAACTGTGCCGATCCCGAACGCGTCCGCGTGTTCAATCGTCGTACCCGCTCGGAAGAGCTGAATGTCCCGCTTGCCGAACTTAGCGACTGATCGGGCAGCGCGGAACGCCTTATTGGTCGCCCCGAAGTGCTCGCACGATGTGCGGTTCGATGATTGGCCACACGAGCGCCAATGTGAGAAAGACGGTCGCGAGTCCCATCATGAAAAGCGTCGAGCGTGCCGGCCTGACTCTCGCACGGACGCTTTGGCGCCAAATCCATCCCCAGGCACCGCCCGTGGCAACGGTCGCCACCCCGGTGACCCACCCAAGGGCGCCCGCAAGCCAGGCGAGAGCGCTTCCGGTGCTTGCCAGCGCAACCGGCGGGAGCGCGAAGGGCAATACGCAGCACACGCCACACGCGACCGCCCCAGCCGTCGATGCGACCGCGGCGCCACGCGCCGTCTTCTCCCGGGCCGGCGGCTTCGGCGTCGGGTTACGCATCAACACCGCCAGCCGCGCGTGCCGCTGTCCGCGGCACGAACTCTTCGAACAACGCATCGGCGGCGAGCCGCGCGTCCTCGGGCGCGCTGATCGTCAGTTGGATTTCGCCGGCCGCTTCGCGAAGATCGAACGTCAGAAATCCGCAGCAACCCTGCTCGCGACGCACGAACTCACGGACGCGGTCCATCGCTTCGGACGCGAAACGTAGATCGAGCACGAGGTCGCGCCTTTCATGGCTGAGCAGCGCGTCGTGCGTCAGGCCGGCAATCCAGGCAAGTCGATCCTTGAATTCCCCCGGCCTGAGCGTGCAAGCGATCGGTGGTGTCGTGCTGGTCGTCGTTCCTGTCCGCATACCGGTTCTCCTACGGTTGGCGTGTCCAATGGTCCGTTGTCAGACCTCGGATCCTTGCTGTCGCCACGGCGTATATAGGAGAGTAATCCTTCAAGTAACTTGAAGTTCAAGGGGAAGCGCGAGAAAATCGAACCATGGACGTTTTCAAGATCGGCGCCCTAGCCGAGCGGACCGGGACGAACGCGCCGACGATTCGCTACTACGAAGGGATCGGGTTGCTGCGAGCAGCGGCCCGCCAAGCGGGTGGTCAGCGGACCTATGGCGAAGAAGACGTCCGGCGCCTGACGTTCATCCGCCGATGTCGTGACTTCGGCTTCTCGATCGAGCAGGTCCGAGCGCTTGTCGCGCTCCTCGAGGACCGCCAGCGATCCTGCATGCATGCGCGCGACCTGGCGCAGGAGCACCTCACGGCGGTGCGCGCGAAGCTCAACGAGCTGAAGGCGCTTGAGCGCAGCATCGCGGCCTTCGTCACGAGCTGTGACACGTCGTGCGCGGGCGGGCCAGGCCCCGACTGCGCGATCCTCATCGATCTATCCAAGCCGTGAGGCGCGCGACCAGTAGTCCTCGGCAGTGCCCCGACGCGCAGCGTCCGATCATCTGCAGCCCGCGCGCGGCAGGCTGGAGAGCGACGCCAACTGCGGTGCCGTGGCTCGCGCTGGCCGCTCATCCGCCCAGCTTCCGGCCGCGGCGACCCTACAGCTCCGAA
>JBOHRM010000705.1:0-1390 GCA_050732715.1 Longimicrobiales bacterium | reverse complement strand
CGTTTGCGTAGCGTCCGGTAGTTGAGGTTGTTTCCGAAAGGGTGCCCGCAGCGCATCGGGCACTTCTGAGCCAAAAGAGAACAGGCAACGTGCATCCCGGCGGTGGCCGCGCTTTGTGCAGGCTGGTGCCGATTCGTGGTTCGAGTTCCATGTCCCCACAACCCTGGGAGTGCTGGATGAAGTTGCCATTTCGTTCAGGGGCCATTGCGGCGGTCGCCCTGCTGCTGCCGATCGGCCTGTACGAACCGCTCGAGGCGCAAGAGACCGGACGCGTCACGGGCCAGGTGGTCGACGCCGCAACGAACCGGCCGCTCGCGGGCGTCCAGGTGTTCATCCCGACGGCGGGGATCGGGAACCTGACCGACCAGGATGGCCGGTATGTGCTCCAGAACGTACCCCCGGGCGAGGTGACGCTGACGGCGCAGTTGGTGGGCTTCAGGTCGGGGGAGCAGACGGTAACGGTGGTGGCGGGCGAGGTGGCCACGGCGAACGTGCAGCTGGCGCAGACGGCGATCGAGCTGGATGAGATCGTCATCACGGGTGCCGGCGTCGCGACGGAGCGGAGAAAGCTGGGCAACACGATCGCGTCGATCAATGCGGACGAAGTGAGGTCCGCGGCGGTGACGGATGCGTCACAGCTGCTGGCCGGCAGGGAGGCAGGCGTGGCGGTGCTGCCGACCGGGGGCTACACGGGCGAGGGTGCACGGATCCGCATCCGTGGTTCGTCCAGCCTCTCGCAGAACAACGAGCCCGTGATCTACGTCGACGGCATTCGCATGGACAACTCGGGCACCATGTTCGCTCCGCAGGGCAACCCATCCAAGCTCGATGACATCCCGCCCGAGGCGATCGAGCGAGTCGAGATCCTGAAAGGCGCGGCGGCGGCGACGCTGTACGGAACGGAGGCGTCGAACGGCGTGATCCAGATTTTCACGAAGAAGGGCCAGTCGGGCTCACCGCGTTTCACGCTTCAGATCGATCAGACGGCGATCCAGATGCCGCTGAATCGGATCGAGCCGCTGGCCGACTTCGCGGAAAATGAGGACGATATTGCGCGCATCAAGCAGCGCTGGGGCCGGGACGTACAGCTGTACGAGCCGTTCGTCGAATATCTGATCCCGAGCTACTTCAACACCGGTTACCACCAGGCGTATTCGCTATCGGTGACGGGCGGCACCGACTGGATCAACTACTTCGTGACCGGCCGGTTCCAGGACGAGAACGGTCCGGCGGCGTTCGGTGATCTTTTCGAGGACCGCGAGTTCCGGGAGGTCGACGACGAGAATCGCCGCGCGCAGAGCATGGCGAACGTGGTGATCACGCCGACCGAGAACGTGCGTGTAGGCGTGAACACCATGTATGCAGAGCTCGAACAGAGCACGTTCAACAA
>JBOHRM010000704.1:0-6205 GCA_050732715.1 Longimicrobiales bacterium | reverse complement strand
ACGTGGACCTCGCCGATTCGGCCCGCGGGCGCCGCTTCGGCCGCGAGATAACCCCGCGCTTCCAGGAACCGAACGAGCTGATCCACGCACGCCTCGACCGAGCCCTGGTCCGTCCGCACGACCAGCTCGGGCGTCTCCGGCGCTTCGTACGGTGCGGACACTCCCGTGAACTCGGGGATCTGCCCGGCCCGCGCCTTCTTGTAGAGCCCCTTCGGATCGCGGTTCTCGCACTCCGCCAGCTCGCACTGCGTGTAGACTTCGATGAAATCGCCGTCCGCCATGATCGCGCGAACCGAGTCACGGTCCGCGCGGTACGGCGAGATGAACGCCGTGATCACGATTGACCCGAACTCCGCCATCAGCTTCGCGACCTCGCCGATGCGTCGGATGTTCTCCGTCCGATCTTCGGGGCTGAACCCGAGATCACGGTTCAGACCGTGCCGAACGTTGTCACCGTCGAGGATGCGCACCTGGCAGCCGCGCGCGAACAGCACCGACTCGAGCGCCTGCGCCAGCGTCGTCTTGCCCGAACCCGAAAGACCGGTCAGCCACAGCACTGCGCCACGATGCCCGTTCGCTCGCTCGCGGTCCTCGCGCCGAACCTTCCCCTCCGCCCAAAAAATGTTCTGACTCTTCGTCTGCACCTTCCATCACCTCATCGATAATTTTTTCGCTCTGCCCGCGATCCTCTCGCAAAGGCGCCGAGCGCGCCAAGAAGACGCCAACACCCACTCGGGCGTCACCTTCGTGCACTCCGCGCCTTGGAGGGTGGACGCCTGCCACACGTCCGAGACCGCTGGGCCCGATAGCCACGGATCTCGTTACGACGTCCCCGTGCGCGTGCGCTCGTAAATCGGACGGATGCGCTCCAACACCGCGTCCGCGACGTCCTCTGCGCACGCCACGATACCGTCCGGCAGCACGGGCGACGCCTTGTTGTATTCCAAAGGCTGGCCGACACAATCCGTCACACGCCCGCCGGCCTCGGCGAGCAGCACCTCCGCCGCGCACGTGTCCCACTCCTTCAGGTGCGGCGACGGATGGATATACAGGTCTCGTCGATCCTCCGCGATCAGCGCGCACTTGATCCCCGCCGAGCCCGACGGCTGAACATCCTCGATCCCCAGCGCGCGCTGCATGTCGGCCAACACGGGCTCCGCATGCGACCGCGAGCCGACCAGCCTCAGCGCCCCCGGATCCGACGGACCCCGCCGCAACCGCTCCCGCTCGCCCGAACCTCGCTCGACCCAGGCGCCGTGACCCGTGGCTGCCGCGTAGAGCACACCGCGGGCCGGCGCGTTCACCACCCCGAGAACCGGCCGGCCTGAGACCACCAAACCGATCATCACCGAGAACTCGCCGTTCTCCGCCAGGAACTCCTTCGTCCCGTCGAGCGGGTCCACGATCCAGACCACATCCGCACCGAGCCGGTCGTCGCGGTCCTTCATCTCCTCTGAGAGAATCGCTTCGCCCGGGTACCGCGCGCGGATCGCGTCCACAATCACGCCGTTCGACGCCAGGTCCGCCTCCGTCACCGGGCCCGCCCCACCCTTCAGCCGAAAGCCGCTATCCCCGTATCGTTTCAGCACCTCCGCGCCCGCCGCCTTCGCCACATCGCACACGTGCGACAGTCGCTCCCCCACATCAGGTGTTGCACTCCTCACACGAGCTCACTTCGTTCGGGTTCCGGGTTCCGGGTTCCGAGTTCCGAGTTCCGAATTGTAACGGATCAATCCCGGGACCGAGCCGAAGCTCGGACTCGGAACGGAAACATCTTTGCTCCCGCTGTGTTAGGGCCGCAAATTAATAGGAGTAACCGATTCTTGCATAGGCGCAGCGCAGAAATGCGGCGGTCTTACCCGTGGCGTATGGAGAGAAGCGAACCCGGAACTCGGAACCCGGAACCCGGAACTCGGAACCCGGAACCCGGAACTCGGAACTCGGAACTCGGAACCCGAGCGCGCAGCGCGAGCGTGCAGGCGGGTGGCGGGCGCCGGCGAGTCGTGGTCGAGGGTGTTCGGCCGCAGATCGATTGCGGGCGGTTCCCTGCGAAATGCGAGGTAGGCGAGGATGTGGTGGTGGAGGCGGATGTGTTCGCCGACGGCCATGACGAGGTCGCCTGTAGTCTGTTGTGGCGTCATGGAAACGCGCGGCGGTGGTGTCACGCGCCGATGTGGCCGTTGGGCAACGACCGGTGGCGCGGCAGTTTTCGGGCGGAGCGGCTCGGCCGTCACCGGTTCACGGTGGCCGGTTGGATCGATGCGTTCGCGTCGTGGCGTCGCGACCTGCGCAAGCGTGTGGATGCGGGCCAGGACGTTGCCATCGACTTGCTGATCGGCGCGGAGATCATCGAGTGCGCGGCCGATCGTGCGCGTGGCCGCGACCGGCTCGAGCTGGCGAATGCGGCGAGCGCGTTGCGCGGCGCGCTGCCGCCGGAGCGGAAGATACGACAAGCGCTCGATCCCGGCTTGGCCGCGCTGATGTCGCGTTATCCGGACCTCGAGCGCGCGACGATCTACGATCGGCAGCTCGCGGTCGTGGCGGACCCGGTTCGTGCCCGATTCAGTGCGTGGTACGAGCTGTTCCCTCGGTCGACCAGCGCGGTGCCCGGCCGGCACGGCACGTTCCGCGATGCCGAGGCTTGGCTCGACTATGTCGCGGACCTGGGCTTCGACGTGCTTTATCTGCCGCCGATCCACCCGATCGGCGAGACGAACCGCAAGGGCCCGAACAATCGGATCGACGCACGCCCCGGCGACCCTGGCAGTCCTTGGGCGATCGGCTCGGGCGCCGGCGGTCATACGGCGGTGCACCCCGAGCTCGGCACGCTCGCGGACCTGCGCAGTCTGGTGACGCGCGCCCGTGAGCGCGGCATCGAGGTCGCCCTCGACGTAGCGCTCCAGGCGTCGCCGGACCATCCGTGGGTTCACGAGCACCCCGAGTGGTTCCGCGGCCGGCCGGATGGGACGATCCAGTACGCCGAGAACCCGCCGAAGAAGTATCAAGACATTTTCCCGGTCGAGTTCGACACCCCGCAATGGAAGGCGCTGTGGCTCGAGATCGAGCGCGTGCTCGAGTCGTGGATCGATCAAGGTGTACGCACGTTTCGTGTCGACAACCCGCACACGAAGCCGTTCGCGTTCTGGGAATGGGTGATCGACCGGCTCAAGGCGAGGCAGCCGGACCTGGTGTTCCTTTCGGAGGCGTTCACGCGGCCGCGCATCATGTATCGCCTTGCGAAGCTCGGCTTCACGCAGTCGTACACGTATTTCACGTGGCGCAACAACAAGGCGGAGTTGGTGCAGTACCTGACCGAGCTGACCGCTACGGAAGTCGCCGAATACTTCCGGCCGAACTTCTGGCCCAACACGCCCGACATTCTGAACGAGTACCTGCAAACGGGTGGGCGGCCTGCGTTCATTGCACGGCTCGCGCTCGCGGCGACGCTCGTGTCGAACTACGGCATTTATGGCCCGGCGTTCGAGCTGCTCGAGCACCGGCCGCGCGAGCCGGGCAGCGAAGAGTATCTCGACTCGGAGAAGTACCAGCTGCGTCACTGGGAGCTGGATCGGCCCGACAGCCTGCGCGATATCATTGCACGCGTCAACCGCATCCGGCGCGACAATGTCGCGCTCCAGTCGAACCGCACGCTGAAGTTCCACCGGATCGACAATGAAGCGATCATCGCGTACTCGAAGCGTCATCCGGCCGAGGCTACGAGCGACGGCCGGCGCGCCGGCGCGGTCGAGGATCGGCCGCCGTCGAACATCATCGTCGTCGTGGTCAATCTCGACCCGCATCACACGCAATCCGGCTGGATCGAGCTGCCGCTACGCGACTTCGGCATCGATGAGCACAGCCCGTTCGAGGTGCACGACCTCCTGGGCGGCGAGCGCTACAGCTGGCGCGGGGTGTGGAACTACATCGAGCTCGATCCCCGCGTTGCGCCCGCCCACATCTTGGCCGTCTCGCAGCGTCCTGAATGACCGCCCATCGACGTGGAATGGTGAGCCCCGAACCCACAGCACCCTGGAACCCGGAACCCGGAACCCGGAACTCGGAACTCGGAACCCGTACCCGCATGAGCGCCGTCTAGCATGAATCACTCGAGCAACGGGCGCGAATCGACGACCCGCGAGGATCCGCTCTGGTACAAGGATGCGATCGTCTACGAGCTTCACGTTCGCGCGTTCAAGGACAGCAACGCGGATGGCGTCGGTGATTTCCGTGGCCTGACCGAGAAGCTCGACTATCTCCAGGACCTCGGCGTCACCGCGATCTGGCTGCTGCCGTTCTACCCATCGCCGTGGCGCGACGACGGCTACGACATAGCCGATTACACGGCGATCCACTCCGCGTACGGTGAGATGCAGGATTTCCGGCGGCTGATGCGCGAGGCACACCGCCGCGACCTGCGCATCATCACCGAGCTGGTGATCAACCACACCTCGGACCAGCATCCGTGGTTTCGGCGCGCGCGTCATGCGAAGCCGGGCTCAGTGGCTCGTGACTTCTACGTTTGGAGTGACTCGCCCGACCGCTATCGCGATGCCCGCATCATCTTCAAGGACTTCGAGTCGTCGAACTGGGCGTGGGACCCCGTCGCGCGCGCGTACTATTGGCATCGCTTCTACTCGCACCAACCCGACCTCAACTTCGACAGCCCGGCCGTGCACGCCGCGATCGCGAAGGTTGTCGACTTCTGGTACCGCCTTGGCGTCGACGGCATGAGACTCGACGCGATCCCCTACCTCTACGAGCGGGAAGGCACGAACTGCGAGAACCTCGCCGAGACGCACGGCTACCTCAAGACGCTGCGCGCGCACGTCGACGCGCACTTCCCCGGCCGCATGTTTCTCGCCGAGGCGAACCAGTGGCCCGAAGAGACGGTCCCCTATTTCGGCACGGGCGACGAGTGCCACATGGGCTTCCATTTCCCGCTCATGCCGCGGCTGTTCATGGCGATCCAGATGGAGGACCGCTTCCCCGTCGTTGACATCCTCAAGCAGACGCCGCCGATCCCGGAGTCTTGCCAGTGGGCCACGTTCCTGCGCAACCATGACGAGCTGACGCTCGAGATGGTGACCGACGAGGAACGTGACTACATGTACCGCATGTACGCGAGTGACCCACAGGCGAGAATCAACCTCGGCATCCGCCGGCGGCTCGCGCCGCTGTTGCAGAACAATCGGCGCAAGATCGAGCTGATGAACGCCCTGCTGTTCTCGTTGCCCGGAACTCCGGTGCTCTACTACGGCGACGAGATCGGCATGGGTGACAACATCTATCTCGGCGATCGCAACGGCGTTCGCACGCCGATGCAGTGGTCGGGGGATCGCAACGCCGGCTTCTCACGCGCGAACCCGCAGCGGCTGTACCTGCCGACAATCGTCGATCCCGAGTATCATTACGAGGCGGTCAACGTCGAGGCGCATCAGGCGAACCCCAGCTCGCTCCTGTGGTGGACGCGGCGGCTGATCGGTCTGCGCAAGCGCTTCAAGGCGTTCGGCCGCGGCTCGATCGAGTTCATCTATCCGGCGAATCGGAAAGTGCTCGCATTCATCCGCCGCTACGAGGACGAGCACGTGCTGGTGGTCGCGAACCTCTCGCGCTTCGCACAATACGCGCGTCTCGACCTCAACCGGTACAGCGGCGCATCGCCGATCGAGCTGTTCGGCCGCTCCGAGTTCCCCGCGATCGCGCAGGAGCCGTATTTCCTGACCCTGGGTCCGCACGCGTTCTACTGGTTCCAGCTCCAGACGACTGCGCCCGAGCGCCGGCCCGCGCGTGAAGCGATCGCCGTCTCGCGTCTGGCGGTTCCTGCGCACGCAGATCTCACCGACCTGTTGACCGGCGACCACGCGGTGTTGCTCGAGCGCGCGGTCTCCGCTCACATCGCCGACAAGCGTTGGTTTCAGGGCAAGGCACGCAGGATCCGCGACGTATCGTTGGCCGATTCGATACGCGTGCCCATACAGAATAGTGAAGCGCAGGTTGCGTTCGTGGACGTCTCGTACGTCGAGGAGCCGGCCGAGACGTATGTCCTGCCGTTGGCCGTGGCCGAAGGCGGCCCCGCCGCGACGATTCTGCGAGACTCGCCTCGCGCCGTGGTCAGCCACCTCGAGGATCGCAACGCCCCGGCCATCGTCTTCGATGCGCTGTACGACCCTGCGTTCCGCGACGCGTTGCTCGGCGTCGCCAATGC
>JBOHRM010000703.1:0-2467 GCA_050732715.1 Longimicrobiales bacterium | reverse complement strand
CCGGGTAGACGATCCGCCCCAACACGCTGTCGAGCAGACGGAAGACCCACCACAGCACGTACAGCGTGGCGAACACCGGCGCGATGACGAGCACCCCCTCGATCAGCCGGCGCCGGATCAGCCGCTTCGACCACGCCCCCTTTAGCCCGGTCCACACGCCGCCAGCCGTCGGCCGGCGTCGGCGCTTGCCTCTATCCTCCACTGACCACCTCCGATACGATCCGTTCCTGCAGCGCCCACATCATACTCTCCATACGCGACTCGCCCTCCGGATGTGAGTGTCCGAGGACGTGAAGTGTTCCGTGCACGGCGAGCCGCACGAGCTCTTCGGTCGCGGCGACGCCGAGCTCCGCGGCCTGGCGCACCGCGTAGTGGAAGCCGATGCACACCTCGCCGACCGGCGTCTCGCCCTCCGACCACAGCGGAAACGACAGCACATCCGTGGGACCCGCGTGCGAAAGATATTGCTCGTTCAACCCTGCGATCGCGGCATCATCCAGCAGCGTGACGGAAATTTCGGCGTCGGGGACATCCTCGGCGGCGAGCGTCGCCCGGACCGCGCGGCGCAGCAATCCCTTCACGGAAGTTGTACCCCCGAGCGTGCTCAGGTCATGACGCTTGAGCCCCGAGAGCCGGCATTCGATCGTCAACGGCCTGCCACCACCCCTTCCCCATTTTAATGGTCAATACTGTTCAGTTAAGCGCGTTTACGAGCTTCGAGCCGTCGGTCGCCCTGGCGACAATTCCCGGCTGCCCGCGTTAAGTGAACAGTATTGATTTTAATGGACCTTCAATGGGTTTACGTTTACGTGTACGCGTACAGGCAGGTGTATGTTTACGTTTACGTGTACGTTTACGTGTAGGCGATCGCCGAACCGCTGCTTCGCCTACACCTACACGTACAACCTACACCCTTCCGAACTCAGCTTCGGCCTGCCCTGCGCCCGCAGTTTCCTCGCGCGTGACCGGAGACCGCGACGCGGCTGGGTAGTCGATGCGGTGATGGTACATGCCGTTCAGGACCGCGACGAACTGGCCTTTGATGATGGTCAGCTCACGGAACGTGACCGGTGCGTCTTCGAGCTGACCGAGCGTGATCTTGTCGTCCACGATGCGGTCGACCAGTTCGTGGATCCGCTCGGGCGTCGGTTCCTGGAGCGCCTTCGCCGCGGATTCGACCGAGTCCGCGAGCATCAGGATCGCCGTCTCCGTCGTGCACGGGCGGGGGCCGGCATAGCAGAAGTCCTTCTCGTCCAGCTCGGACTCCGGCACCTCCTCCCGCGCGCGGTCGTAGAAGAAGCCCACCGGCTGCGTGCCATGGTGCTCGGGGATGAAATCGCGGACCGATTCGGGCAACTTTGCCTGCTCGGCGAGCCGGAGGCCGTTGATCACGTGGTCGCGTACGATGGCGGCGGATGTCGACGGCGGGAGCGCGTCGTGCGGGTTGTGGCCCTTGGCCTGGTTCTCGATGAAATACTGCGGCGTGGACATTTTGCCGATGTCGTGATAGTACGCGCCGACGCGCACGAGCAATGGGTTCACGCCGACGGCGCGCGCGGCGGCCTCCGCGAGGTTCGCGACGTTGATCGAGTGCGCGTACGTGCCGCTCGCCTCGAGCGACAGGCGCTTGAGCAGCGGCCGGTTGAGGTCGGCCAGCTCGAGCAGCGTCTGATCGGTCGTGATCCGCGTGTACGATTCGAACAGCGGCATGAAGCCCAACGCGAGGAGCGCGCTCGCCACGCCGTTCGCCGCGCCCCAGACGCTGTGCTGGAACACCAGGAACGGCTCCCACGCGAGCAGCAGCCCGAGTGCGACCCACGTGACCGTGTACGCGCCGGCGATCAGCGAGCCGAGGACCAGACCCTGCGCGCGCCGCTGCACGACTTGGGCGCTGAGCGCGGCGGCGGCGCCGCCGATGATCATTGTCAGCCGGGCGTCGATGCTGGCGAGCGGCGCCTGTGTGCTGAGCAGGATCGCCATGATGAGCGCAAAGCTGAACGCCATGCGGCCATCCCAGAGCATGGCGATGACGAGTGCCGGGAACGCGATCGGCACGAGCGCGACGGGGAACCCGGCGCGCGTGATCGCTGCGGCGCCCGCCGTGACGGCGAGCACCAGGAACGCGAGCAGCAGGACATAACGCAGGCTGCGGTATACGGCCGGCCGGTAGAAGAACAGCAGCAACCCGAGCATCGAGAGGATGAGCAGGTTGAGCGCGAACGCACCGGCCACACCGCCGAGCCGAGCGGGCCCCGCCTCGAGCACGCCCTGGCGTGCGACCGTCGAGCGGTACGCCTGGAGCCTGCTCACGCGCTCCGGCGTGACCTGCTCGTGGGCCGCGATGATCTTCTCACCCGCGAGCACGCGTTCCTTCTCGATCGGCACGGCGCGCCGTGCGTTCTCGCGGTCCGCCTCCGTCGACGCGCGGTCGAGTCGCAAACTCGGCTCGAAGAAGCTGATCAAGATC
>JBOHRM010000702.1:0-3025 GCA_050732715.1 Longimicrobiales bacterium | reverse complement strand
GCCTCTATGCGCCCCAGGCCGTGTGCGCCGGTACCCGCGGCGCCCGTGCCCGAGACCCATGCGACCCACTCGACACCGTCGATCGAGAACCGCCGGTTTTCCGGGTGGCCTTGCTCGGGAGGGTCGGCGTGCCGTTCGCCCGCAGCCGCGGGCGCGTCGGATGATCGCGGCGGCTCATCGGCCGGCGCCGGGTGCGGCGTCGGCTCATGTTGCTCATTCATCGGCGCAGTCGCCGTAGTAGTCGACATACAAACCTGGTTCTTCGTGTAACCGGATCCGGCGCAGCTCGACGCCGGCGGGCATTCCGCCTTCGAGCCGGGGCCAGAGGTAGGCTGCGATGTTCTCGCACGTCGGCACGAGCCCGCCATCCGCGAATTCGGGGACGGCGTGGTTCAGGTGCTGGTGACCGAGCCGCGCCCCGACTTCATCCTTCAACAGCGCGTCGAGCGCGCGCAGGTCGACGGAGAAGCCGGTCACGGGGTCGATCGCGCCGCGTACCGTCACGTCCAGCACATAGTTGTGTCCGTGCCCATACGGATTGCTGCACGCGCCGAACACCTCGTGGTTCCGCTCGTCACTCCATTCCGCCCGATGGTAGCGATGTGCGGCGGAAAAGGCGATTCTGCGGGTCAGCTCAGCCGTCGGCATGCGGGCGAAGCTACGCGCCCCGTGAGTGGACGTCCAGTGCGGCCGCACACTCTCGCCGTGGGGGCCGCGGACTCTCGCGCGGCTGATCGGGCGTGTGCCGCGTTTCCTCAGCAGGCGGGCGCGAACACGACCGAGACTGGCGAAATCGGCGTCCTGGGCGCGAAACTTGCTTGACCGCACGCGTCCGACGCCTTCCTTCACGCGAAAAGGGTACGCCGTTCGGAACGATGGCTGTGGGTCCCGGGGAGCTGTTCGACGCCGACGCGCCGGGGGTCGCGCCGACCGTCCTCGTGGCCGAGGATCATCTCGATAGCCGCGATGCGATGCGCGCGCTGCTCGAGGCCTTCGGGTATCACGTGATCGTAGCGACCAACGGCCGGGAGGCCGTCGAGCTCGCCACGAGCCATCGTCCCGACCTTGTGCTCATGGATATCATGATGCCGGAGCTCGATGGATTCGAGGCGACGCGTGAGCTGCGCAAGCGCCCGGAGCTCGAGGGCATGCCGATCATCGCTGTGACCGCCATGGAGGGGGCCCACCAACTCGCGATCCAGGCGGGCGCCAACGATTTCATCCGCAAACCCGTCGACATCCGGGGCTTGATCGCGAAGGTCAACGACTGGATCCAGCCGCAACCGTGATGATGGTCTCGGAGCCTCCGGCCCACGCGTCGCCATCCGCGCCCACCGCGGAGCCGGCAGCCCCGTTCCCGTGGCCGCCGCAATCCGGCGAGCCCTTTACCGAAGCGGCGGGCCGGACGTGGCGCCAGAGCGTGTTTCAGCCGGCCTCGTTCTTTCGTGAGATGCCACGCGGCAGTGCCGCGCGGGCCGCCCTGCTCTACTACGTGATGCTCGGCATCCTCGTCGAGGGGATCCACCTCTTCTGGCGCTTCATACTCGGCCCGCCATCGCTCGAGATGCTGCCGGGCAATGAGCTGCTGCGGGATTTCGGCGGCGGCGCGAATCCATTGACCCCGTTCCTGCTCTCGCCGCTCTATCTCCTGCTCGCTGTCCTGCTGACCGCGGCGGTGAGTCACGCCTTCCTGGCGGTTCTGCGGGGCGGAGCGCACGGGTTTCGCACCACGCTCAGTGTCTTCTGCTTCGCGTACGGCCCCGCGCTCCTCGCGGTCATCCCCCGCATCGGCGCGCCGATTGGTGGCGTCTGGATGCTCGTCATCGCGATCATCGGCCTGCGCGAAGCGCACGGGACCACTGGCGCGAAGGCCGCGGCAGCCGTGCTCGGCCCCATGTTCCTCGCGTTTACGATCGCGTTCGTGATGTTGCTCATCGCGATGGCCGGAATCCTCGGGGGCGTCTGAATAGAACGGTTCCGAGTTCCGGGTTCCGAGTTGCGAGTTGCCCCGCCACCACCCGTTTCATCGATCGATGGTGCCGCGGCTTCGCCGTGGCGTGGGGGACTGAGGAGGCGGATTGCGGGGCGCGTGCAGGCGCGGCTGCGAGCCCGCCCGCACCAGCAGTTGGTCGGTCTATGCCGCCTCGGCGCGGTCCGGCTGCAACGCCCGCAGGACCTCCTCGCCGTAGAACATCCGGATCCACTTCGCCTGCGTGGCCGTGATCCTGCGGACCGCCCAGACCAACTCGACGTAATTCGGCTCGTGCGGCGGATGCAGCGGATGCATGCCGACCTGCTCGGCGAGGTGGCTGCCCTTCCGATTGTTGCACGCCGAGCACGCCGTCACGACGTTGTGCCAGCCGTTGTCGCCGCCGAGCGAGAGCGGGGTGACGTGGTCACGCGTGAGGAATTCACGGCCGCGCAGCTGAGAGCGGTGCCGGTTGCAGTATTGGCAGCGGTAGCCGTCGCGTGCGAAGAGGAACGTGTTCGTGACCTGCCTGCGGAACTTGCGCGGAACGTGGACGTAGCGCACGAGTCGGATAACGGCCGGGCACGCCACTTCACGCTTGTCGGAACGGAACGCGCGAGAGCCATCGACCTCGAGGACCTCGGCCTTCCGATCGATCACGAGCCGCAAGGCCCTCCGGACAGAGAGGATCGTGAGCGGCTCGAAGGAGGCGTTGAGCGCTAGACACCCGACCACTGCGGCGTCATCTCCTACGTTTGTGTTTCCACTTCCCTAACACTTTGTACGCGCGGGCCCGCTGAAGGTTGCCACGTCAACGTTCGCAATAGTTTACGCAATTTCGGACCCCACATCAATAGACAAGGCGACGGATTCGTAACGGTTCCGTTGCCGGTTGCCGGCAACCTAGAGGAGCGTGACGGGGTCGCGATCGAGGATGAGGCGGAGGTCGGCCTTCTTCGTCGGGCGGAACTGGGTCTGGAGCGCGTGGCATACGGTTCCGAGCGCGCGGGCCGAAGCGGAACGGAGCAGGAAGTGCCAGCGCCAGCGGCCGCGGAT
>JBOHRM010000701.1:0-1170 GCA_050732715.1 Longimicrobiales bacterium | reverse complement strand
GGCCCGGATCGCCCGGACCGGCACCGATCAGATAGACGATGCCCATTGGGTGGGCTCCCCACGCCTCCCGACCGCTCCCCTTCGCCGACCTCGGTCGGCTTTGCCGCCCTCGGTTCCGAGTTCCGGGTTCCGAGTTCCGAGTTTGCACGCTCAGGTTGCCCATGTGTCCCTCCACCGTATCTGGCTAGCACCTAGGACTGAAACCCGAACCCAACGCTAGTCCTAAGTCCCAAGTCCTATGTCGTATGTCCTGTGTCCTAACAGATGAATGCCGCACTCGAGCCGGCCGAGGCCGCGCCAGCGGCCGGCGCGCTCGGGCTCGTCATCGCCCACGGGTGTCGTGAGCGGCGCATCACCGATGCTCGCGTAGCCATCATCGTGCAGCGGGTTGTACGGTACGTCGTTTTCGCGGATGAAGCGCCACACGTCATCGTGCGTCCAGCTGACCAGCGGGTTGATGACCACGGGTGCCGTGCCTTCCACGGTCTCGAGCCCCGCGCGCGTCGGCGCCTGATCACGTCGCCTGCCGGTGATGTACGCATCGAGCCCGGCAACCGCCCGGCGGAACGGTTCGACCTTCGTCAGCTTCTGGAACGCCTCGAGGTCGCGCTCCCACAGGCGCGGGCCGTGTCGTGCCTCGAACGCCGCCCGGCTCTCCGCCGCGCGGTAGACACGCAAGGACAGGTCGTAACGCTCGCGCACGCGCTCGACGTGCTCGAGCGTCTCGGGGAAGTGGTACAGCGTGTCGAGAAAGATCACCGCCAGCCGGACGCGTAGCTCGGAGAGCATGTGGATCAGCACCAGGCTGCCCGGCCCGAACGCCGAGAGCAACGCGAGCTTGTGCTCGGGGAACGAGCGCAGCGCCCAGCTCAACACATCGCGCGCGCTCATGATGGGACCCTCGCCGTCTCGAGCACGTCGGCGCCGACGCGGTCCCAGAAATCGCCGAACCGCTCGTCCGGATGACGCTCGGCGCGGAACCGCTCGAGCAGCGGCCGCACGGTGGGCACGAGCTGACTGCGCGGGACCAGGTCCGCGTACGCCTGCGCCAGCCGCGTCCCCTCCATGTTGCCGCCCACGTAGACCACGTACTTGTCGAGCGATCGTCCGACGAAGGCGAGGTCCGCGGTATAGGGGCGTGCGCAGCCGTTCGGGCACCCGGTCATGCGC
>JBOHRM010000700.1:0-6302 GCA_050732715.1 Longimicrobiales bacterium | reverse complement strand
GCCCGATTCGGTGAGCGCCGCGCTGTCGTCCGCCGCCTGCACAGCGCAGCCAGGCGCGACGCTACGGACCGGAGCAGTTCTCTCAGCTACGCCGCCTCCTTGCGCACACACCGCGCGGTGGGCTCGGCACGTTCGCGATCTTGGGCAATCATGACTACGGCCCCGGATGGTCGATGCTCGAGGTGGCGGATCGAGTCACCGAGCTGCTGACCGGCGCGCAGGTTTCGGTGCTCAGGAACGAGGTGGGGAACATGGCGGGCCTTCAGGTCGCGGGCGTCGAGGATCTCTGGAGCGGGCGGTTCGACCTGGCCGCCGTCCTGGCGCGCTTGGATCCGGCCGCGCCCAGCGTCGTGCTCTGTCACAACCCAGACGGAGTCGACGAGCCCGGCTGGGGCGGGTATCGGGGCTGGATCCTGAGCGGCCACACGCACGGCGGCCAGTGCAGACCGCCGTTCCTTCCGCCGCCGCTGCTGCCGGTCAAGAACCGTCGCTACACGGCGGGCGAGTTCCTGCTCTCCGATCGCCGCGCGCTGTACGTCAACCGGGGCGTCGGTCACCTCGCCCGAGTGCGCTTCAACGTGCGTCCGGAGGTCACTGCTTTCCGTCTCACAAAGGCCTGACCTGCGGACGGCGAACACGAACCATCGCACTCTGGAGTCACCTGGGCGTCGACTTGCTGACCCGCATGGTGACGCTGAAGTCCTGCATCGACACCCTGCCGGCGCCGCCCCGATCGAGGCCGCGAAGACGAAGGATTCCGGCTACGACCGTGGAGCCCGCTGGCCGACGGGCTGCCCCCTCGGCTGCTCGAGCGCGCGCGCACTCGCTGTCGGCCGCGCTCGTGCACCCGTACATTGCCGCGCGTGTTATCGAAGACACTCGCTCGCGTGATCCTGCGGCTCGTCCTCGGGGCGGGCGGCTCGTGGCGTCCGGCCGCAGCGCGGTTGCCCACTGCCGTTTGATGAGCCGCGACCCACACGCGGACCCGGTGCGCGCGCCGCAAGACCGGGCCGCACCAAACGTCTGGGACGCCGTCATAGTCGGCGCCGGTCCCGCGGGCTCGACGGCGGCGATGATCCTGGCGAATCGGGGCCACGCCGTCGCGCTCATCGACCGTCACGACTTCCCGCGCGACAAGACGTGCGGTGATGCGCTCATCCCGGACACGCTCCGCTGCCTTCACCGGCTCGGGCTCTACGACCGGGTCCGCGCGCATGCGCTCGCGTCGGGCGCGATCACGGTCTACAGTCCCGCCCGCGTCGCGGTCGATCTGCCGGCCGAGTTCATCACGGTGCGACGTCGGGTGTTCGACGATCTGCTGGTGCGCGAGGCGTGCGCCCGCGGCGCCATGCTCATGCGCGGCCACGTCACCGGCATCGAGTCGCCGCACGCCGGGCCGGCCACGGTCCGTGTCTCGGCCAGGACGGCCGCGGACCGAGCGGAGTCGGCCGTGCGGGCGCACATCGTGGTGCTTGCGACCGGCGCGGACGTCACCCTCCTCGAGCGTTGCGGCATGGTCGAACGCGCGGAGCCGAGCGCGTTCGCACTGCGCGGCTACGTCCAATGCGACGCCGTGCTCGATCGACTCGTCGTCGCGTTCGACCGCACAATTCTTCCCGGGTACGCTTGGATCTTTCCACTGCCTGGCGGCGAGCTCAACGTAGGGTGCGGCGTGTTCGGCAACGGTTGGCACGTGCGTCAGGTCGGGCTCAGGCGAACGTTGGATACGTTCCTGCGCGAGTTCCCGCTGGCGCGCGAGCTGTTCGGCTCGGGCGAGTCGATCGGTCCGCTCAAGGGCGCCCGCCTGCGCTGCGGCCTTACGGGCGCACGGCCGTTCCGCCCGCCCAACATCCTCGCCCTCGGCGAAGCGATCGGCACTACGTTCCCGTTGACCGGCGAAGGGATCGGCAAGGCGATGGAGACGGCGGAGATCGCGGCCGCGGTCATCAGCGATGCGCTCGGCGCCGGGGCACTCGAGCAGCTCGCTCAGTACCCCGAGAGAGTGGAGACGCTGCGCTCGCGATACGTCGGCTACCGGATCGCCGAACGCTGGATCCGCTCGGCGTTCCTCAGCAACATCGTCGCGCGCCGCGTCCGCCGCAGCGATAGGCTGCGTGCCGCGGCGGCCGGCGTCTTGAACGAGACCGTGGACCCCACCCGCGTCTTCTCCGCGCGCGCACTGCTCGCGTCAGTGCTGCCGGGAGCCGCGGCCAAGCCCGCCGCCGGGGCGGGACGTTGACGACGGGCTCGACGTTCCGCTCTCGCGATCGGTCCGTGTCGGTCGCCGTGCGGGATGCGCCGGCCGCGCCGTCGCTATCGCACCTGCTGCGTGTCTCGAGCCGCACGTTTGCGCTCGGCATCGAACGGCTGCCGGCCCGCCTGAGCGAGTCGGTCCGCGTGGCCTATCTGCTCCTGCGCATCGCCGATTATCTCGAGGACCACGAGACGATGCCGGCGGAGCGCAAAGCGTCACTGCTCCGCCTGTGGGAGCGCGTGCTCGCGGGTCAGGCGCTGGTCGAGACGTGGACCGATCGGCTCGGGCTCCGCACCGCGCCGCCGGGCGAGGCGATGGTGGCGCAGCACGCGGGTCGCGTGATGCAGGCGCTGGACGCGCTGCCGCCGGCGCACCGCATCGTGGTGATCCGCCACGTGCGCGACGCGACACTCGGCATGGCGCGTTGGGCGCTGCGCGGGCCGCGCATCCGCGACGAAGCCGACCTCGATGACTACATGCACGAGGTCGCCGGGCGCGTCGGACACCTGCTCACCGAGCTGTTCGCGGAGCACTCGAAGCTCATCCGCCGCGCCGCCGAGCGCCTCATGGTGCTGGGCCGCGAGTTCGGGCTCGGGCTCCAGACCGTCAACGTGATTCGCGGACTGAGATCCGATCACGACCGCGGCTGGATCTTCGTGCCCGAGAGCTTCGTCCGCCCGCTGTGCCTGACGCGCGAGATGCTTTTCGATCCGGCGAACGGCGTCACGGCTCTCGCGGTCGTCGATCGCCTCGCGGACAAGGCGACGCGCCACCTCGAGGGTGCCATCGCGTACGTTCAAACGATCCCTCGAATCCACCACTCGATCCGCCTCTTCTGCGCTTATCCGCTCCTATTCGCCGTACGTACGCTCGCGATCAGCCGCGGCAACCCCGGCGTCCTCTCAGGTGAGGCGAAGATCTCGCGAGGCGAGGTGCAGCGGATCGTGAGGGACGCGAACCTCTACGGGTGGTCCAACCGCTGGCTGATCGGCTACTGCCAACGGCTGGCCGAACGTTGATGGCCATGGGCGTCGAGTCGGATACTCACTGAGGCGCATCTCCGTGTTGCCTCGGCATGTGCGGACAACGCCTCGCCGTGCGGACAAACCCTGACCGGCCGCGGGCGTGCGGACAACGCCTCGCCGTGCGGACAACCCCTGACCGGCCGCGGGCGTGCGGACAACCCGTCATCGGGCCGTGGCCGTTTGGCAAGTGTGACGGGTTAGCCGTAATTATCGCGGTTAACTCGTCGCCTGCGGTAACGCTCGGCAACGTGTGACGGGTTAGCCGCAATTATCGCGGCTAACTCGACAAACGCCCGCGGCGACGCCCACGTGTGACGAGTTCTCCGCGTCCGAACTGGGCGCCTTTCGACGGGTTGCGGCAGCAGCCGGGCGAGAACGGCCGCGTGAACCGATCGATGGGATGCCGTCGAGTCGCCAACGCGCCTGAAGGGTCATTGGTTCTCATCGATCGCCGGGACGACTGAAAGCGTCCACGCGGCATCCCGTTCAGTCCGAACGCGGCCCGCACGACACGACCGCGGCGTGACGGCGTCGGCGTATGAGACCGCGGCGGCGTCAGCGCCGACGTTCAGCGCCGCGGGCGCAATCGTCGGGCGGGGATGTGTACGTTCTCGAGACGGTCACCCCTCGGGGACGGCGCCGGGGGCTCTGAACTGGATGCCGGTCTGATCCTCGATGCTCGCCAAGAGCCCCCACCCGCCGAACGCTTCCGTCACGGCGAACCAGACCTCGTTGTCTCCTTCCCGGAGAGGCAGGTAGATGCCGTCGAACAGCCCGATCGTGCCCAGGTAACGGTAGTCGCGGCTGACGAACGTGTTGTCTCCCATGTAGACCGGCTGGCCGTTCACGTACACTCTCACTCGATCGCTGTAGCCGAATCGGAGCTTCTTGATCTGGTCCCGATCCGATCGGATCCGCGCCAGTGCGATAACGGTATTGTTTTGGCCGTCGATGCTGTGCAGTCGCGCGAGGTTCGTGATTCCCGTGGCCTCGCTTCGGAGCCGCTGCCAGCTCAGTGCCGCGAGCCATTCCTCGCCTCCCTGCTCGAGCTGCTCCAGTCGTGACTCCTCGAACGGGCTGGATACCTCCCAGTCGACGAGCACTCCTCCGCGCGCGACCGTGTCGGCCCCCGCCATTCGCTCGAATGGCGGCGCGTCGATGGGACGGTAGGTGAACCCGGAGAAGTAGGTGGGCGCCGATGCGCTCAAGCCCAGGCCGCCACTCGCGACGTCGTGCTTCAGCTCCGGCACGCGCAGGGCCGGCTCGATCATGTCATCGATGAAGACCTGAGCCTGGTCCTCCCAGAACACCACCTTCACATGAATCCACCGATTCAGCGGGTACTCCACCGGCGCGCCGTATCCCTCGCCGTGATACAACTGCCAGCCGGACTGTCCGTTGAAGACCGGCGTGTACTGGTTCGCATCGGGATTGCCGGACTGGTGCGGGCGGATATAGAACTCCTCATAGTTGCCAGGGCTCGTTGCCCGCCACCTTGCGCCCGTGAAGCCGCGCTCGCCCGAGAAGGCGATGTCGAATTCGATCACGCCATTTCTCAATGAGGCGTCGCGGAGCATCGCCACTCCATTGTAGAGATAGAGGGCCGGCCTCCCCTGGTATTCCAGCAGCAGATGCTGTTGGCTCTCGATCTCCCAGCGCCCACTATCGAACGGCACCTGAGCGGCTACTGGCGCGACGCCACGGAACACGAGCAGCAGGCTGATCACGCACGCGCGCTCGACCTTCCAGTGAAACACCCTCATGGTTCCACGATCCTTTCTCGCTCGAAGCCCCGTCCGTCCGATCGCGATTCGATCCTCGATCGCTTCGCTGCTCGCCGACTTCATCGGGTTGCGGGCGAGCATACGTCCACGATCCGAGCTGGAGAAGCACTTCTCGGTGAAGTGTGGGAAACGGACGGTGAGTGGTGGGACGGACGCGATGTCGCGCAGGAGCCGTTCGACGCGAGACGAATCGCCGCGGCGGACCTCGCGCGTCAGGGGCTCAGCGCGCGGCGCGCCGACAGCTCATCGCGCGGGATCGGACGGCCGTGCAAGAAGACCGTCTCGATGGCATCGTAAGCCGCGACGCTCTCGAGCGGGTCGGCACCGAGCAGCAGCAGGTTGGCCGTCTTGCCCACCTCCACCGTCCCCATCTCGCCTTCGAGACCGAGCGCGCGGGCGTTGTCGATCGTCAGCGCCCGAAACAGCTTCGCCTCGGTTACGCCGGCCGCGATCCAGTCCTCCATCTCGAGCCGGCCGTTGAGCCCTGGCGGGTTGGCGTACGTGGGCGCGCTCGGCGTGTCGGAGCCGAACAGCAGCCGCGCGTCTGCCGCGGAGAGGTGGGCGATCACCCGATCGAGGCGCGCCAGGATCGGATCGAAGACGGACGCGTCGCCGCCTACCTCGCCGCGAAATCAGCCGCCCTCTTCGGTCCTGTACCAGGTGATGAGCGTGCTCGGAACCACATCGGAGAGCCGAGGCTCGGACAGGAAGTCAACATCGAACAGATCGTCGAGGCCGTGCAGCACTTGCGCCGTCGGCTGATAGCCGATGTCATCCTCGACCACCTGATCGAGGATCGCCTCGACATCGTCTGCCAGGGCGTCGTCGTGAAGCTCATGCCCGTTCCACATACCGTGCGCGATCACGTCCGCGCCGGCGGATACGGCGAACGCTTGGGCCTCCTTCGCATTGGCGTGCAGGAAGACGGACATGTCCCGCGCGTGTGCCGCCGCGACGAGCGCCCGGATCATCTCCACGGTGGGAGTCGGCAGTCCGCTCAGCTCGCCGAAGCCGGTCTCGTAGTGGGTCTTCACGCAGATCGCGCCGTCTTGCGCCATCCGGGCGACGACGGCCTCCGGCGTGTGCTCGGCCGGATCGACTGCGGCGGGGATCCGGTCGGCCTGCCGGTCGTCATAGAGGAAGTACAAGGGGCCGTCGAATCGGATCTCCTCGGGGAGGTAGGGCATCGGATAGCCGTTGGCGATCGGCGCCCCGCCGCAGAAGTGCGCATCGGGACGC
>JBOHRM010000699.1:0-3704 GCA_050732715.1 Longimicrobiales bacterium | reverse complement strand
CGAGGTGCGCGATCGAAAACGACTTCGGGTGCGGTTTCCAGTTGGGGTCGTCGTCGGGCACGCGCTCGATGACGCGGCGGGTGGCAATCATCTCCTGGTCGAACTCCGGAAGCAACGTGTCGGTGATACTCATGGTCGCTGTCTCCTCGGTTTGAGTTTTCGTTAGGGGAGAGTCCCTATCGTCGATCCGGCGAGTGGGTACGCCTGCGTCGCTTCGGTCGAGCGGTGCTATCGAATGATCAGCCATACACCGATCAACAGGATGAGCACGCCGGCGAGGCGCTGGGCATCGAGCGGGCGGACCGCCGAGCCGAGGAGGCCGAAATGGTCGAAAAGGGCGCTGACGATGAACTGCGAGGCGACGATGAACGTGAACGCCGTCACGGTGCCCAGCCGTGGCACGGTGTAGCTGAGCGCGGCGATGATGACCAATCCCATGGCGCCGCTGGCGAATGCGTACCACGGCGCGCCGCGCCACGCCGCGAGGTTGCCGGCTTGGCGTGTCAAAAGGAAGAGGAGCGCGACGATCACACCTCCGCTGAGATACGTGATCAGCACACTCTCGAACGTGCCGATGTGCCGGTCGAGCAGACCGACCATCTGAGCCTGCACGACGATGGCCGCCCCGCAGATCGTGGCCACGATCATGACCGGCACGACGCTCTGCATCAGCGTTCGCGCACCTCGACGGCGGCGGTTGCGTGGTGGCTCGTGATCACGACCGCTCGTAGAACGGCGGTGGATCGATGCCGAGCGCACGCAGGTAGACGTACCCCTGCCCGCGGTGGTGAATCTCGTTGTCGATCACGTAGAGCAGCAGGTCGTACGTGTGTCCTTCGTACTGGCCGAATGCATTGATCGTCTCCTGGAACTTCTCGGTGGGAATCTGCGGCCAGAGGTCGTTGAGCTCTTTCGTACCATCATCCCACAGCTCGAGGATCTCGTCCTTCGACCGGGCTTCGCGATCGGCGTACCCACCCCATTCGCCGGTCACGATGCCGCGCACCATCGGCACGGCCATGCCGAGCATCTCCATGGCGAGCGCGGCGAATGGCCGCATGCCGCCGATCGAGAAGCTGAACAGCTGATCATCGGGGAACGCGCGGATCACGCGTCGCGTGAGTGCGCGATGGCCTTGCCAGTGCTCGAGCAGGGCTTCGGCGGTGATGTACGTCGAAGTCGAAGTGGATTGGACGGCCATTATCGTTCCTCCTCCTCCGTGGCGGCCGTTGCCTGATCGCCGAGCAGGTGCCGGTTGAACCAGTCGGTCATGCGCCTGAAGCTGTCGCGCCGCCCGGAGACGGTGCGCCAGCCGTGCGGCTCGACGGGGTAGACGACGAGATCGAAATCCTTCTTCAGCTCCATCAGCCGCTGCGAGAGTCGGAACACGTCCTGGATCTGCACGTTGCCGTCGACCAGCCCGTGCTGTATCTGGAGCGCGCCTTCGAGACCCTCGGCGTAATAGATCGGGCTCGATCGCTCGTACGCTTCGGGATCATCGAGGGGCGAGCCGTTCAGGATGCGGCTGGTATAGCCTTGGTTGTAATGCGCCCAGTCGGTCACGGAGCACTGGGCGACGCCGGCGGCGTACGCGCCGGGGTGGCGGAACAGCGACATGAGCGTGAAGAAGCCGCCGTACGAGCAGCCGTAGAGACCGATGCGGCCGCGGTCGACGCCATGGTTCTGGGCGAGGATATCGAGCAAGGGTAGGGCGCTGTCGACGTCCGAAATGCCCATCTGCCGGTACGCGTAGGTGCGATTCGCGTGGCCGTAACCGGAGCTGCCGCGGTAGTCGACCGACGCCACCGTATAGCCTTCCTGGCGCAGGAAGTTGGGGTAGAGCATCCCGCCCCAACCCTTGTCGACGGCCTGCGCACACTCTCCGCAGCCGTGGGCGTGCACGACCGCGGCGCCGTTCGGCTGCGCGGGCGGGTCCCAGATTTCGGCCCACGCGGTCACGCCGGTCTCATCGGCCGGGTAGGTGATGATCTCGCTCTCGGCCCAGGCGTACCGGTAGTAGTCGTCGGTGCCGGACTTCGTGACGCGCAGCTTCTCGGCGCCTGGCCGGTTGTCGAGCATGTAGAGGTCGGGTATGAGCAGCGGCGTCTCGAACGTGGTCGCCACGCGTTGGCCGTCCGGCGAGACGACCGCGTCGTGAGCGCCCTCGCCCATCGTGATGCGCGTGAGCTCGCCGCCGCGCGCCGGCAGATGATAGAGATGCTCTTCGCCGGGGTGCTCGCGGCTCGTGGTCAGGTACCACGTCTCGCCATCGGGAGAGAGCTCGGCGTCGCGCACCTCCCATTCGCCGTCCGTGAGCTGCGTGACAGTGCCGTCGGGCCGCCCGAGGTAGAGCATCGACCAGCCGCTCGCCTCGGAGACGAAGCCGAATGCATCGCCTTCCGGCAGCCATTGCAGATAACCGGGCTGCCAGCGGCCACCGACGAGCGGTCCGCCGATCCATGCGTCCTGATGCTCGTGGTGGATGGTGGTGGTCTTGCCGGTCTCGATGTCGAGCCGAGCGATCCACTTGTCCTTGTGATCCATGGACAGGATCTGGACCAGGGCGACGGTACCCTGGGCGTTCCAGTACGGCCCTTCGATGGCGGTCTTCTGTTCGACGCCGTCGTCGACCCAGACCACCTCGACACTGTCCGAGGGGACCGTTGGATCGACGCGGACAATGCCCATCTTGTACTCGGGCATCGGCGCGCCGACTTTCGGCCGCGCGCGTTGCGGCTGGGCGGCACCGCTCTCGTTCACGTACTCGAGATAGTAGGTGCGGTTGTCGCCGCTCGGCTCCTTCATCCATCGGAACGACAGGAACCGGCCGTCGGGGCCGAGCTGGATGTCCTGCGCGGCGACGCCGTTCTCGAGGGGGATCGGCTGGGGCGCCGCGGGTCCGCGCGCGCGGCGGATCGAGTCGGCGATCTCACGGTCGCGCTTGGTCTTGCGCACGAACTCGATGAGCTCGTGCTGCTGGTCGCGCAACCACTTCTCGGCGCTGTCGGGGTCTTCGGGCGCTGACACCACGTCCGCGACCTGCCGCACTTGCTCGCTTGCGACGTCATAGACCCAGAGGTCGCTGCTCTGCGGGTCGGTGCCGCTCTCGCCGCCGCCGCCCATGCCGCTGGTGGCGAAGAACACGCGTGCGCCATCGGGTGTCACGGAGACGTCGCCGACGTTGCCGCCGCTCGCGAACACGCCGCGCGCGCCGTCGCCTGCGGTCCACAGGAACAGCGTGCCGCTGTTCGACCACGCGGCGATCTCGCGTTCGTGCGACCACTCGATGCTGCCCGTCGGGATGCCACTCACCTCGTCATCCGCCACGACGCGCACCGATTCGCCATCGCGGGTCATGGCGTACCAGGGGTCGGTATTCGGGTTCTGATCCGGCTCGGGGTCTTCCCGCCACCGGAAGTAGAGCGTCTCACCATCGGGCGACCACGTGAGCTGGCGCGGCGGCACACCCAGCCAGCGGCTCTCCATTCCGAGATGATCGAGTGTCAGCTCGAATGCGGGGTCTGCATCTTCGAACGTCAGTTCCGATTGCTGGATCACTTGCGCGCCGGCGTGCGCGGCGGTGCCGATCGCACACGCGAAGACCAGGGCAGGTGCTGCGAGGAGCGGTGTCGCATTGTGCATCGCTAGACTCCTTGTTGTGTTCGAACTACGGTCACGTAATTCAGAGCCCCCTCACCCTGACC
>JBOHRM010000698.1:0-10656 GCA_050732715.1 Longimicrobiales bacterium | reverse complement strand
GTTCGAGCCCTTCCTCGGGCCGGTGCTGTGGTTCGGTCTCTACTGGGCCACCAGCGCGCTCCTACTCGCGTGCGTGACGCGACTCTTCTGGGTCAGGGGCGTCGAGCAGGGCGTCGGCGAGCGGGTGCGGATCGCGCGGCGCCGTTTCACGGGCGTGAGGGTGGGAGCGGTGGGTGCTGCCGCGGGACTCGTCCTGCTCACCGCCGGATTCGTGTTCTACAACACCAACGTCCTCAACGCCTACCGGACGAGCGACGAGCGCGGGGAGGCGGCAGCCGAGTACGAGCGGCGCTACAGGCGCTATGAAGGTGCGCCGCGCCCGCAGATGACCGCAACCGAGCTGAACGTCGAGATCTATCCCGACCGGCGTGAAGCGGTCATCCACGGCATGCATCGCCTGGAGAACCGAACTCCCCGGCCGATCGACACCCTCCACGTGGCGACGTCGCCCGAGGTCGAAACGCTCTCGATCGAGCTCGACCGACCGGCCCGCGCCACTCTCCTCGACGACGACCTGGGGCACCGCATCTACGTCCTAGACGAACCGCTCCGGCCGGGCGACTGGCTGCGGTTGGAGTGGGACGTGCGCCACGCGCCGCGTGGCTTCCCGGCCCGGGACATCAGCACCGCCGTCGTCGGGAACGGGAGCTTCTTCGTCATGCGGGACTGGATGCCGCTCATCGGCTACCAGCTCCGCAGGCAACTGCTCGATGCGGCAGCACGGAGGAAGCATGGCCTGCCGCCCTGGGCTCCCCTTCAGTCGCTGGACGACATCCGGACACAGAATGACCGCTTGGGGAGGGAGCAGATCGATCTGAAGGTCACCGTGGGCACGGCCGCAGACCAGATCGCGGTCGCCCCCGGTGCTCTGGTCGGTACCTGGACACAGGACGACCGACGCTACTTCCGCTACGGGACGAATGCACCCATCGGGAACGAGTACGCCATCTTCTCCGCCGACTACGCGGTAGCTAAAGGCCGGTGGGGCGATGTCGACATCGAAGTCTTCCATCACCCCGCGCACGACACGAACGTGGCGCGTATGATCGGTGGGATGGAGGCGTCGCTCGAGCAGCTCACGGAGCGCTTCGGGCCGTTTCCCTACAACGTGATCCGGATGGTCGAGTACCCGGCGGCGGGGGGCTCGCTGCACGCCGAGTCCGGCACCATCTGGTACCAGGAGCTCTTCTCGCTCTTCGAACCGGACCGCGATCCCCGGCGGATCGACCTGCCGTTCGCCGTCGTGGCGCACGAGGTGGCCCATTCCTTCGGGCCCGCACCCGCCCGGGTGGAAGGTGCCGTCCTGCTCAGCGAGAGCTTCGCCTGGTATGCCGCCCTGGGCGTGATCGAAGAGGAATACGGCACCGAGCACCTGGAGCGCTTCCTCGGCTTCATGCGCAGCTCCTACCTGACTCCGCGCTCTCGTGCGGACGTTCCGCTGCTGCGCGCGAACGACTCGTTCCTGGGCTACCGGAAGGGCCCGTTCGCGATGTACGCGCTGAGGGAGTATGTCGGCCAGGACCGGGTGGACGTGGCATGGCGACACCTCCGCGAGCGCCACGCGTCGCACGAGCCCCGATTCGTGACCTCGCTCGACCTCTATCGTGAGCTGCGGGAGGTCACCCCGGATTCGCTGCACACGCTCCTGGGCGACCTGCTCGAGCGGAACACCTTCTGGGATCTGACGGTGGAACGGGCGACGACCGAGCCGACGTCGGATGGATCGTGGCGCGTCGACCTCGAGCTCGAGGCGCGCAAGGTCGTGGTGGACACCGCGGGCGTCGAGACCGGGATGCCCATGGACGACCTGGTCGAGATCGGCGTTTATGCGCCGGGCGAAGGTGACGAACGCGGCGAGCCCCAATACCTGGCGTTGCACCGCATACGGAGCGGCCCGCAGACCATCACGGTGACGGTTCCCGGACGGCCCGCACGGGCCGGCATCGATCCGCGCCGCCTGCTCATCGATGTGTCGCCGTACGACAACGTGGTGGAAATCCCCGAACCATCTCCCGTGAGGGACTGATCATGGAGCTTCAGATCCGCCGTGTCTCGAAGACCTACTCCAACGGCGTTCGCGCGCTGGATGACGTGTCGCTCACGATTCCCGCCGGCATGTACGGCCTGCTCGGGCCGAACGGCGCCGGCAAGTCGACCCTGATGCGGATCATCGCGACGCTACAGGAGCCTGACGAGGGCTCCGTCCGCCTGGGCGACATCGATGTCCTCGCAGAGAAGGATCGGACCCGCGAGGTGCTGGGTTACCTGCCGCAGGAGTTCGGCCTCTATCCCAGGGTGACCGCGGAGGCGCTGCTCATGCACTTCGCGGTGCTCGAAGGCATCGTCGGCCGCGGTGCCCGGAAGGAGGTGGTCGACTCGCTGCTCCGTCAGACCAACCTCTGGGACGTACGCAAGGAGAAGCTCGGGACCTACTCCGGCGGCATGAAGCAGCGCTTCGGTGTTGCCGTCGCGCTGCTCGGCGACCCCCGACTGCTGATCGTGGACGAGCCGACCGCCGGCCTCGACCCTGCCGAGCGCGTGCGTTTCCTCAATCTGCTGAGTGAGCTCGGCGAGCGCAGCGTCGTCCTGCTCTCCACACACATCGTGGAAGACGTGTCCGAGCTCTGCACCCGGATGGCGATCATCCACGAGGGCCGGATTCTGCTGGAGGCGGAGCCGCAGCGGGCGGTCGAGGAGCTGAAGGGGCGCATCTGGCGACGCGTCGTCACGGCCGGGGAGCTCGAGGCGCTGGAACAAGACCACGCGATCATCTCCACGCGCCTGCTCGCCGGCCGCACCATCGCCCACGTGTTCGCCGACACGAGCCCCGGCGCCGAGTTCGAGGCAGTCCAGCCCGACCTGTAGGACGTCTACTTCAGCGTGATGGCGGGGAAGCACGGCCGGCGGGTGGCTGCAACGGCCTGAGGACCGCCCTGGGCCGGTGCTGCGAGAACGACACATCGCACTCACTGGCCCACCGTTCCGAGAAACAATCCCGCACGTAACCTCGCGACCCACCAGCGCATGCCCTCGGTGCTTGGCACGAAGCCGCGCATGTCCCGCCAGTTCGCGCCACCGAGCTTGCGCAGGGCCCGATGCGTCGGCAGTGTACGAGTTCACTCGTGATCCCGAAGTCATCCGATCCATGGGTGGGATGAACAGCACGTCGAGTCGTGTCCTCCCCGCGACGGAGACCTGGCTCCGCGAAGCGTTGGGCCGGATCCTACTCGAGCTTTCGCTCTTCGCCCGGACTTTCGCCGCGTTTTGCTTCAAGCCGAGCCGGTCCGCACGGGGTTGGCAGGAGGGCGAGCTCGCGTTCATGAATCCGCTCGGCTTCAGCGCAAGCGCGGCGGGTATTTGCTTTGCTGCCGCACACGTTTTGGCGGCCCTCTGGCCGATACCCGGTACAAACGCACCGAACACGCTAGCCGAAGAGCTCACGTCCGCAGTCGCTCCTTACGCTCATTACGGCCTACTGGGCATTGCCATGCACATCGGACTGCGGTTGCTCGGCTCGCGGCGGCGAGTTCTCGGGTCCGATCGGAGTGGCTTTCCTTGCCGGGGGCAGTATCGGCACGGCCACCGCGCTGCTGTTGATGACGATCGTCCGCTGGGTGGGATACGGTCGTGGTACAGGTACTCTGGAGCTCCAGCCGGGCGACTGGGCTTCTCTCGGATTGTTCGTCGCTGCGGTTGTCTCCTACGGGGCTTTGTGCCTGGTGATGGCGCGCGCCATGATCGGGTTGCACCGGGCACCGGCTTGGAAAGCGGTACTTGCCGCGACCTTCGCGATTCTGATTACGGCGATTTTATTCGGGTCCGTGCTGCCAGAGGGATCGTACGGCTGGCACCCCTACCTCGGCGTTGATCTACGCGACAGCGTTACGCTCTTGTTCGGCTTCCGCAATTGAGCAGCAACGCGTGAAGCGGCGCGCAGCCCCGAGCGGCCTGGCCATCGCTTCCTTCACGGCTCGGTGCTACTGCATCCGCTCTCCAGGCACCCTTGCGATGAGCGCTGCTAGCCGGCTCGCGACCGGCGGCGCTGCCCCACCGAAGTTCGATAGCACCGCGACCACATATCCCCGGTCCAGCATCATGTCGAGGTTTGCGCTGATCCCGGAGAACCCGCCGCTGTGCCCGACAACCTTGCCGTTCGGCTCGTCCTCGATCGCGAAGCCGTACCCGTACCCTTCACCCGCGTGGTCCGTCCACAGGATCTCGAGCGATTCCGTCGACACGAGCCGCCCGGCCTGGAGCGCGGCGGCGAAACGATGCAGGTCGCCTACCGTCGCGAACCCGCCCCCGGCCGGCCCGCCCCGGATCACGTGCTTGAACAGGTTGTTTTCCCATCCAGTCGGCGTTCCGGGCGCCGGGTCGTAGCCGATCGCCAAGTTCTCGACTGGCTGGTCCATGTCATAGCTGTCCGAGGCGTTCATCCCCGCGGGTGCGTAGATGTGCTCGCGGATGTAGTCGAAGTAGCGCTGTCCGGTCACGGCTTCGATCACGACGCCCAGCAGGAACATCCCGGTGTTGGAGTACTGCCAAGCCGTCCCGGGCTCGAACGCGAGCGTATCACCCTGCACGAGAGGCTTGTAGTCGTCGAGCTCCCGAAACTGCGCTCGCGAGCCTCGCATGAATGTGTCGTTGAAGTAGCTGCCGAGTCCTGACGTGTGCGACAACAGGTGGTGAATTGTCATGCGGTCGGTGATGTCGCGTGGCAGCCAGCTTTCGTCCACGTAACGACCGATCGGTTCGTCGAGGCGAAGGACATCGCGCTCGACGAGCTGGAGGATTGCCACAGATGTGAACATCTTGTTCATCGAGCCGAGGTTGAACTTCGTCTCGACATCGTTCGCAATATGAAACCGCTTGCTCGCCTCGCCGCATGCGTGCGTGAGGAGCACTTCCTCACCCCGCGCGATGAGGGCAGCACCCGAGAAGACGTCACGCTCACACACGCGGGCCAGCAGGGTCCGGACCTCCTCCACCATCGCGGTCTCGTCCAGCGCCGGCTCGTTCACGTCGGACGGCGTACCTGCGTCGTTGAACTGGAGGCCCGACACCCGATGATCAGCCGCGTCGTCGAACCGGAGAGTGAGCGCCCGCCAAGCTCCGAAATTTTCGTCCTGCACGATCACCATGGTCTGATCCTGCCGCGGCGGATCGTAGGTCCGAATACTGTGGAAGCGAACGGGGCCCCACCGCCTGCGCACGGACGCGAAAACCTGCTGATGGCGTTCCATCGATACGAAACCCCTGAACTCCGACGTTGCTTCCTCCTCGAGGAACCGGCGTACGCGAGTCGTGTCGGCCGAGTTGAGCGTCTCGATCAGGGCCATGATCCGCCTGCCTACCGGGCCTTCGGGTAGGTCGGCCGCATCGTGGTAGTCGGGCTCACCCGGCGCCTGCGCGGAGAGCGGGCTGCCGAGCGCGGCAGCCAGAGCGATGGTCGTCACCGATCGAATCATCGGGAATCCTCGGACGTGGGTATTGGGCCGACCCCAGCTCTCGTGCGTTCGAAGATCAAGGACTCGATTTCACGAGCCAATTCCTCGATGCTGAGATCGCTCGTATCGACGATATGAAGACCGAGTGCATCGGCCTGCCCGCGAAGGTACGCTGCCCAATTCTCTATGGGCGAGCTTGCCAACTCGGCCTGGTTGCGCGTTCCTGATAGACGTAGCGTCCGACCCGCCGGACGACAGTCGAGCAGCACGATCGTCGATTCGATGGAGGGATAACGGGCGACTGCGGCATTGATGAATGACGGTCGAGTCTGCCCTTCGATCAATTGAAGCGGTGCCTCCCTCGCGGCGAGCTCACTGACCCAGCGCTCGGTAGCCCAGCGCTGCCATGCCTCACCACTGCCGAACTCTCGCGCCATTGCCTCCGGCGACGGGACGCCTATTGCGTCAAAGTAGAAAGTCTCGCCAGCCCACGGCTCCCGGCTCTCGAGGAACTCCGCGGCCGCAGTCTTCCCCGAGCCAGACGCACCCACTAGAAACACGATTCTCCGCACGTCGACGCCTCCTCTCCGCTACTACGCCAAGGCGAGTTCGCTGGTCCCTACTCTCGTGGTCGCCGCTGAGAGTCTGAAGTGGGTGGACTGGGAGATCGTTCTTCCTGGAATCGGGCGAGCGCGGCGATCTGCTCGATGCCCGGCGCCGACCTCTCCGCTGTCCAGCAGCCCGCCGGCCAATGCCAGCCCCTACGAGCGCACCGATGATGGTGCGGAAGATCGGAGTAGCGCCTGTGCCTGTTCAAGGACGGGATCTCGTCCTGCGCGCACGTCCTCGATCGTCGTCTCCACGATGATGTCGGGCTGGACCCCGACCCCTACGAACTCTTTCCCGTCGGCGTAGCTGTTCCGCTTCGAAACGATCGAGGCGAACCCACCGCCGGAGAGGCTAACGATCAGAGGCTGGCCCGTACTGCCGTTCGAAGGACATCCCAGCAGCGTGACGCCCGGGATCTGATCCATGAACACGAGAAAGCCCTCCGCCGCCGAGCGTGTGCCCTCGTCGATGAGGACGGCCACCGGGACCCGTAGGTATGGCTCGGCCGGGACGACCGAACCGTGTTGTCCGCCGGTCCACGCATCGTGGTTCCAGTATGCCTCGTACTCGGGATTGCGACGGCCCCACGCCTTATAGACCGCGACGTGCTCGAGGCTGCGCCAGCGTTCCCCGGGCAGCGTGTCGCGAGTGAAATGAGCTGCGATCTCCATCGCGCGTCCCGTATTGCCGCCCCGGTTGCCGCGCACGTCGATCACGATGGCTGGCGCGTCGGCGAGCCGTGGCAGAGCAGCTCGGAAGCCTTCCACAACGTCATCGACGTCGAAGCTCCGCATGGCCATGTAGGCAACGCCGTCGTCGAGCTCGCGAAACTCGAACACCTCATCGGATGGCGGCTTCCGGAGCCAGATGTCTTCCGGGGACTCGCGCGCTCGCCGCACCCGCGCCGTGCGGCGCTCGCCGCTCGCCGTCCGGACCTCGACCGTGACGTCCGACCCCCGCGGGCCTTCGAGCGCCCGACGAATGCCCGACGCCTAGCGGTCTGACTCCGTCGAGGCGCTCACAAGCGGGAGGATGTTCGCTTCCAGGTGCTCGGCCAGCGGCACGCCGTCCACCGCGACGAGTTCGTCGCCCGGTGACAGCGGTCCCGCCGTCGAGCGGCCCACGTTCTCGATCAATACCCGACGCCCCACCGGGCGGAGGAGGATCCAGGGTTCGTCCCAATCGGGATAAGTGTCGAAACCCCAGGGTCCGGTCACACGCGTGTGCCCGTCTCGGAGGAGGGCCGCGAAGCGCTGGAGTGTGCGGTAGTACTCTGGGAGCGTCTGTTCCTCGAGCACCTGCGGGATGAACTCCCGATAGGCGGCATCCCAGTCCAGTTCAGGCACCTGGTCAAAGAAGGGGAAGTTGTAGCGCGCCTCCATCCAGACGATCGAGAGCCCCTGAAGGCGCTCGGCGGCACCAAGGGTCACGGGCTCTTGACGCTGGCCGGCGGCGAGCGAAGGGGCGACGGCTGCCACGATGGGCACGGTCGCGAGTCGGGCGCAAAGGTCGGCGTGGGCGTTCACAGGATCCGAATGCACGTCGGACGTGGACTCTCGGACATCCGCAGCACGCTATCCCGAGGGATCGTGAGCGCCGGGCAATCTGCGGAGTCCGCCAAACTACGGCAAGACTTCGCGCGGTAGTGGATGGATTCGCTTGGCACGAACGCCCCGAGCGTCGCATTATATCTTGCCGACATGCTAACTGCGATTTTCGAGGCACGCTCGAGGTTCACGGGCCGAGACGCCCACGTTCCAGAGTGCGCGAGCCCTGTAAAGGAAAGCTCGCAGTCGACACGGGTTGGGGACTTCCGATCGAATGAGTGAACAGCCGGTAGAAGGTGTTCCGCCGCGAAACTCTTGCTGCTCGACACCCGTGCTAGGCACAGGTTCCTCGACGGCGAGGCACTCCCGACAGCCACACCTCCCACGATCGTGACGTGATGCGGACTGCCGCAATCTACGATATCCACGGTAATCTGCCGGCTCTGGAAGCCGTACTCGATGAGATCCGCCACGCAGATGTTGAACAGGTTGTAGTGGGCGGAGACAGCGTTCCCGGCCCGATGCCGCGCGAGACGATCGCTGCCTTGCTGGACCTCGAGGTGCCCGTCTACTACATCCGCGGCAACGGCGAAAGCGAAGTGCTGGCCGTGCGCGCCGGTGCCAAGCCTAGCGCCGCCGTTCCAGGAGCTTCTCGACGACGGCATGGCCAGAGCATCGGCTATAGCCGCCGGGGGGCGGTATAAGGCACTGAATCCGTCAATCGGCGCCAGCTATCCCGAGTCATCTATGGCCACGAACGGCACCAAGCTGGAGCACGAGCTGATCGAAATGCTGCGTGCGAGCAACCCTCTCGAGGAAGCTCTCGATCGGCTGCCGGAGCTAAAGCTGCCCGACTGCTACCTCGGTGCCGGGTGCGTTGCGCAGACAGTCTGGAATCTCAAACAAGGCGAACCTCTCGGCGCCGGTATCACCGACTACGATCTGGTCTATTTCGATGCGGATGACCTCTCTGAAGATGCGGAGCGGGCGGCGCGCGATCACGTTCGCACGGTTCTGGGACACCTCGGCGTCAAGCTGGACGTAAAGAACCAAGCGCGCGTCCACCTCTGGTACCGACAGCGCTTCGGTTACGCCGTTCGCCCCTATGCGTCCGTGCGCGACGCAATCAACACCTGGCGACCACGGCGACCGCAGTCGGCCTCTGCCATGACGCCGGCCGGCTCGGGGTCTACGCTCCATTTGGCCTCGACGACCTGTTCGCCGGTGCGGTGCGCGCGAACGGGTTCAGATCACACGCGATATCTACGCGTCGAAAGTCCTACGCTGGACGCGCCATTGGCCGAACCTCATCGTTCCTCCCTGGGAGCAGGGGGTCGGCCTGGAAGCGTTGCGGTGGATCGAGCGGCCGCCGCGATGACGACCCCCGTTTTGCCCAGCGACGAGGGCGGAGCACCCTTCAGCAACAACGCGTAGCCGGCCCCTTCGTTTGGGTGGGAATGGGCTGGGCTTGCATTCACGAAACTACAGAATATCTTTAGTTTCATGTCGACGGGCCTCGAGGTCCTTTACCCCGTAGCCGAGCGCCAAGGCGGGTACTTGACCGCTTCGCAAGCGCGGGATCTCGGCGTGTCCCACCAGCAGCTCTACTATCTGTCCCAGAGCGGCTCCATCGAACGCGTCGCGCACGGAATTTATCGACTGAAGCGCTTTCCGAGCCAGCCATTCGAGGATGTGATCGTCGCGACTCTCTGGGCGGGCGAAGGGGCAGTCGCCAGCCACGATACGGCTCTCGCTGTGTATGGCTTGACCGACGCCATGCCCCCCGTGATCCATGTGACGGTCCAGGGTCGTTTTCGAGGGAAGAAGAGGGGCGTCGTGGTCCACAACGCGCCTCTTGGGAGCGGAGAGCGAAGCATGCGCGGAGGCGTGCCAGTGACGTCGCCAGCGCGGACGATCCGAGACGTCGCCGCACGGTACGGAACGGATGTGGCTGCCGAGGCGGCGCGTGAAGCCGTAACTCGAGGCGTCGTCACACGCCAACGCCTCGTCCGCGAGCTTGCGGCCGATGCAGAGGCTCGAGGCGTGTTGAAGCAGCTGGGTCTTGCTGCGTGAGTCCGCGCGCTTACAAGGACGCTTCGGCCTTCAGGGTCTCGCTCGAGGCGCGTTTGCGTCAAACCGCCCGCGAAGCGGGTACGCCGCTCGACCGTCTCCGCAAAGAGGTGACACACCAACGTCTGTTGGCGAGGCTCGTTCGGGTCGCACCGGATGGATTCTGGGCATTGAAGGGCGGGCAGGTCTTGCTGGCTCGCCTGGGTCCACGCGCGCGCGCCACGAAGGACGCCGACGCAACGTGGCGCAAATCTGCTGATACGTTCGGCGGGTTTCTTGACCAGGCCGTCGACCTTGACCTTCACGACCATTTCGCATTTGAAGCGGCCGCGCCCCGACGGCTGGAGGCCGAAACCGGCGAGGGTGGCCTTCGCTACCCCATCCTGGCGCTGGTCGGCGGTCGCGAGTTTGAGCGAATCCAACTGGACGTCAACTTCGTCGCGGAAGATCCAAGGCCGATCGAGCACCTTCAGCTGCGCGATCTGGTCGGCATCGCGGCAATCGATCCGCCCCAAGTCCCGGTTGTGCACATCGGGCAGCACCTCGCGGAGAAGCTCCACGCGTATACGCGCGATTACGTGCACGGCAATTCGCGGCCTCGAGACCTGTTCGACATGCTCGTCATCGCACTACACTTGCCGCTGCCCGACGCGACGAAGCTGGTGGCAGTGCTGCGTCAGACTTTCGAGCTGCGTCAGACGCGCTGGCCGCCTCAGCTTCGGCCGCCTCCGCCCGATTGGGAGAAGTCATGGTTCGTATATGTGGAGGAGCACGGGGTCCCCTGGTCCGATCTTGAGGAAGCTTACAACGCACTCGCCAAGCTCATGCAGCCACTCCTTGATGGTGATGCTCAGCCTGGGGCTGCATGGAACCCGGCGGCCTGGGAATGGATCTGATCCGGTAGGTGGTTGGACACGAAACGTCTTCGAGACGGGAATGTGGGCATTGCTTCGGAGACTGAGTAGAAACGGGCCTGGGACCGC
>JBOHRM010000697.1:0-2505 GCA_050732715.1 Longimicrobiales bacterium | reverse complement strand
CGACCTCCGCGCCGACCAGGTCCTGTGACGACGGGGCGACATCGAGGCGGTCGAGGTGCCTCGACGGCACGATCGCCGCCTCCATTGGCGTATCATCGAGCAGGACCTCGTAGAGCGACGCTTCGATCGCGGACCGGTCGACCCCCAGCCCGCTCGTCGCGTTGCCCTGCGGGTCCATGTCCACGATCAGCGTCTTCCGCTCCGCCGCGGCCAATCCCGCCCCGAGGTTGATCGCGGTCGTCGTCTTGCCAACCCCACCCTTCTGGTTGGCGATCGCGATGATACGAGACATCTGCTCCTTGCGCCGCGTAGAGGTGAGCCGCGCCGAATATACGCCGCGGCCCGAGCGCGGTAAAGCGCGCCCTCCGGAAACGCCCGCGCCTACGTCCGCCCATGTTTCACGTGGAACAATTTCGGTATTTGTTCGGTACCGCTCTCGCGCCCGCGATGCGCCCGCGGCCCTATTCTTCTATCGTCTATGGACCTCACCACCTATTGCCCGTCGTGTGCCGGGTGGTGCCGGGTGGATTGGAGGCATGGCGTGTCAGACGAGATTCGCCGTCGGTTTCGCATCGGTGGCCGTGTGCAGGGCGTGGGGTTCCGCGCATGGGCGTCGCGCGCCGCGGCGAGGCTGCGGCTGCGTGGCACGGTTCGCAACTGCGCGGACGGCAGCGTGGAGGTGGAGGCGGCCGGTGCGCCATCGGCGATCGACCGCTTTCGCGCCATGCTCGCGGACGGTCCGTCCCTCGCCGACGTGCGTGACGTGGTCGAGATCGAGCCCGGCGCGCAGCCACTCCCCGACACGTTCGAGCTCACCTATTAAAGATGGGTTGACGAGTTGCGGGTTCCGGGTTGCCCCGGCCCCACCACCCGTTTTTCAGGGCACTGCTGGTGCCGCGGCGGCGGCATGGAGAACTGAATCGAACGTGCAAGACGCCCACGCCTGGGGAGCGGCAGGGAAACCCGCAACTCGCAACCCGTCAACCTCAACTCGCCTCGCGTCAAGATTTCGCCGGTTTCGCCGCGGGTTTGGCCGGCGCGGTCCCCGCGCGCTTGGAGTGCCAGCGTTTGCGCTCGCTGATGATCTGAAGCTGCTGCGGGATCGATGCGACGTTCATCGACGCGTAATACAGGTTCAGGCCGGACGCGAAATTGAAGAAGATCACGATCATGACGGCGGGCATCGCGTACATCATGACCTTCATCTGCGGGTTCGCAGCCTGCGGATTGCTGCGTGTGCTCAGCCATTGCAGCGCGAACATGCTGACCCCGAGCAGGATCGGCAGGATGTAGAACGGATCGGCACGCGAGAGGTCGGGGAGCCAGAGGAACGGCACGCCGCGGAACTCGATCGTCGATTGGAAGACGAAAAAGAGTGCGATCAGGATCGGGAACGGGATGAGCATCGGCAGGCAGCCGCCCATCGGGTTGAAGCCCTCCTCGCGGTAGAGCTTCAGCATCTCCTTCTGCATCCGCTCGGGCTCCTGCTTGTACTTCGTTTGGATCTCCTTGATGCGCGGCTGGAACTCCATGTTCTTCAGCTGGGAGCGCATCGCCTTGGCGTTGAGCGGCCAGAGCACGATGCGGACGAGGAAGCCGAAGAGGATGAGGACCCAGCCGTAGCCGAGGCCGAGCGTGCTGTGCAGGCCGACGAGCGCCCAGCTGATCGCGTGTCCGAGCGGCCGCAGGATCGGCTGGAGCACCTGCCAGCCGAACGTGTTGACGTCGCGCAGGTCGTGCCCGACGGCGGTCAACCGGCCCGTTTCCTGTGGGCCGATGTACAGCTGGAACGCCATCTCGCGTTGAGGATTCGAGAGCAACGTCGCGGTGAGCTCCGCGGCGTTCGGCGCGGCGACGGGACGCGCGATCAGCCCACCGAAAGGCATCGGCGTCGTGTCCGACTGGACGGCCGCGGTGACGAAGTACTTGTTCTTGAGCGCCGCCCAGACCAGTGGGCCTTCCTGGACACGTTGGCTGTCGACGCTGCGCAGGTTGACGCTCTCGATTCCCGCGGCCGTGCTGTTGACGACGTATGCGAGCGCGGTCTCATCGTCCTGCGGGTTCGCCTCGTTGATCCGAAGCGTCGGTGCGAAATCGATCAGCAGCTCGGGCGTCTGATCGCCGTTGCCGCTCACGCGTGCACGCACGTCGATCAGATAGTTCTCGTGGTGCAGCGTATAGGTGAGCTCGATGCCCGGCGCGGCGGCCGACGCCGCGTGCACGAGACGGACCGTGGTCGGCCCAGCCGTCCCCTCGTCCCGCGTGACGGAGGCCGAGAACGGCAGCTGCGCGACGTCGACGATGCGCGAGCCGAGGCGCACTCGGTAGCCGATCAGCGCGCGCGCGTCCTCGGGCGTGAGCTCGACGGGCTCGCGGCGCCCTTCGCGTTCGGGACGCGTGAACGATTCGTAACGGAGCAGCTCGGCGAGCACGATGCCAGCGCCGCGGGTCGAGAATCCGTAGCGGTAGAGATCCGACTCGACGATGACGGTGTCGGCTTCGACC
>JBOHRM010000696.1:0-3694 GCA_050732715.1 Longimicrobiales bacterium | reverse complement strand
CCGCGCGGCGGCGGTCTCGGAGCTGGCGCGCGCGGCCGGCGCGGCCGGGATGGTCGGCGGCCAGATGCTCGATCTCGACGCCGAGGCGCGAACGATCGAGGTCGAGGCGCTCGAGGACATCCATCGTCGGAAGACCGGCGCGCTGTTCGAGGCGTCCGCCCGAATCGGCGGCATCGCCGCCCGCGCGCCGCATGACAGAGTCGCCGCACTCGGCGAGTACGGCCGCGCCCTTGGCCTCGCGTTCCAGATCACCGATGATCTGCTCGACGAGACCGCCGAGTCGGCCGTGCTGGGCAAGACCGCGGGCCGCGACCGCGAGCGCGAGAAATCGACGTTCCCCGCGCTCGTGGGCGTTGCCGAAGCGCGTCGCCGAGGCGCCGTCGCTGCCGCGGACGCGCTCGCCGCGCTCGCGCGCGCCCGCATCGATGACGAGCCGTTGCGCGCCCTCGTCCGCCTGGCGCTCGAGCGTGATCGGTGAGACGGTCACCGGTTGCCGGTTCTGGGGTTCCCGGGTGCCGGTTCCGGGGGGCGGGTACGTGTTCGTGAGCGGCTCTGGGGAGAGCGCGTGGCATGGCAAATGAGAGCTGACTGGGAACCCGGAACACAGAACCGGGAACCGGGAACCGGAAACCTTGGCTTTCGGTGTTCGACATCCGACTTTGAACCTGGATGGAAACCGTCGGAGGTTCCGCCGTGGGAATCCTGAATCGCATAACGAGTCCCGTAGAGCTGCGCTCGCTGCCGCGCGATCAGCTGCCTGAGGTCGCGCAGGCCGTCCGCGAGCGGCTGGTCGACGTCATCAGCAAGATCGGCGGCCACTTCGCACCCGGGCTCGGCGTGGTCGAGCTGACCGTGGCGCTCCACTACGTCTTCAATACGCCACGGGACAAGCTCATCTGGGACGTCGGCCACCAGGGTTACCCGCACAAGATCCTGACGGGCCGGAACCCGGAGTTTCCGGCGATCCGGCAGAAGGGCGGGCCGTCCGGTTTCCTCAGCCGTGGCGAGTCCGAGTATGACGTGTTCGGCGCGGGCCACGCCGCGCCGTCGATCTCGGCGGCGCTCGGAATCGCCACGGCGCGGGACATGAGCGGCGAAGACTTCAAGGTTGTCGCGATCATCGGCGATGGCGCGCTGACCAGTGGCATCGCCTACGAGGCGCTGAACAACGCGGGCGACTCCGAGCGCGACCTGATCGTGATCCTGAACGACAACGAGATGTCGATCTCGCGCAACGTCGGCGCGATCCACAAGTACCTCACGGCCGTCGTGACGAATCCGCTGTACAATCGCCTGCGTGACGAGGTGAAGCACCTGTTCGAGAGGTCGCCGAAGTCGATCGCTGGGAAGATGGAGGCGATCGCGGTGAAGCTCGAGGAGAGCGCGAAGACGCTGCTCACGCCCGGCGTGCTGTTCGAGGAGCTCGGGTTCCGCTACGTCGGCCCCGTCGACGGCCACGACCTCGGCGCATTGATCGACACGCTGAGCAGCGTGAAGCGTTGGAACGGTCCCGCGCTCGTGCACGTGCTGACACGGAAAGGGAAGGGATTCCCGCTCGCGGAGGCGAACCCCGTCGTCTGGCACGGCGCGAAGCCGTTCGACAAGATCAGCGGCGAGATCGCGAAGAAGAAGACCCCCGTACCGGCGTACACCTCCGCGTTCGGCAAGGGTCTCGTCGAGCTGGGCGAGTCGCATCCCGAGATGGTCGTGATCACCGCGGCGATGCCGAGCGGCACGGGCACGGGCGTGTTCGGCGACGCGTTTCCCGATCGCTTCTTCGACGTCGGCATCGCGGAGGCCCACGCGGTCACGTTCGCCGCGGGCCTCGCCACCGAGGGCGTGCGGCCGGTCGCCGCGATCTACTCGACGTTCCTCCAGCGCGCGTACGACTCGATCATCCACGATGTGGCGATTCAGAGCCTGCCCGTGATTTTCGCGATGGACCGTGCGGGGCTGGTCGGCAACGACGGTCCGACGCACATGGGACTCTATGACATCGCGTACATGTTGGCACTGCCGAACATGACGGTGACCGCGCCGAAGGACGGTGAAGAGATGCTCGCGCTGTTGAGGCTCGGCATCGCGCAGGCGGCCGGGCCGTTCTCGTTGCGCTATCCGCGCGACAACGTGCCCGCGCCGGTGCGGGCGTTGGATGACATCCCTCGCATCGAGGCCGGCACGTGGGAGGTGTTGCGGCGCGGCGGCGACGTAGCGCTGCTCGCCGTCGGCACCATGGTGTCGCCCGCAGTGGCGGCCGCGCGGGATCTCGAGGCGGAGGGGATCCATGCGAGCGTCGTGAACTGCCGGTTCTTGAAGCCGATCGATGAGGAGACGTTGGGCTGGGTCGCGCGCCAGCACCCCTGCATCATGACGATCGAGGAGGGCACGGTGGTCAACGGATTCGGCGCGTCGATCGTCAGCCATCTCGCGTCGGCGGGTATGCTGTCGGCCAACCGATCGATCGACGTGGTCGGTGTCCCCGACCGGATCATCGAGCACGCGTCGCGGGCCGAGCAGCTCGCGGAGGTCGGGCTCGACGTCGACGGCCTCGCTGCGCGCGCACGGTTATTGGTGGGACGCGGCGGGCTGCCGCGAGCGCGGGAGTCCGCGTGATGTCGGATAGATGGGGAGTCAGGTCAGGGGGTCCATTGACGATGCCCTCTCCCTGGCTTGTGGGGAGGGGTTTAGGGTGAGCGGGCCATTGACGATGCCCTCTCCCCCGCTTGTGGGGGAGAGGGTTACGGTGAGGGGGCCTTTCGAGTGTTGACGGAGGTCGAGAGCGCAGTGGCGGTGCAGCGAGTCGGGCTCGTGGGTCAGCCGGGAGATCCGAGGTTCGAGCCCGCCCTCGAGACCGTGCGCCGGGTCCTGGACGAGAACGGCGTCGCAGTTTACGCGGAAGAGAGCCTCGGCATCGCCGGCGTCTCGAGCTTCGAGCCCGGCGGCATCGATCTGCTCATCACGCTCGGCGGCGATGGCACCCTGCTGCGCGGGGCGCGCCTGGTCGCGCCGCACCGTACGCCCGTGCTCGGCATCAACCTGGGCTACCTGGGGTTCCTCACGTCGATCGCGCCGGACGAGATCGAGCCGTCGATCGCGAAGGTGTTCACCGGCGACTATTGGCTCGACGTGCGGTTCACGCTCGAGGTGCGCGTCGTCTCGCACGGCGACGGAGCCGGGCCCACGTTCATCGCGCTCAACGACGCCGTGCTGCACAAAGGCGGCTTCGCGCGCGTCGTGCGGCTCGCGATGTTCGTCGGTCCAGAGCGCCAACAGGTCGCGTCCTACAGCTCGGACGGCATCATCCTCTCCACGCCGACCGGCTCGACGGCATACTCGCTCTCGGCCGGCGGACCCGTCGTCGACCCGTCGGTCGACTGCATCATCGCGACGCCGATCTGCCCGCACACGATGGTCGTTCGGGCGCTCGTGCTGCCGTCGACCAGCGAGGTCGTCATCGAGCCGCTATCGCCGACCAACGAGCTGATCCTGACGGTCGACGGCCAGGACGGCGCCGAGCTGCGCCCCGGCGATCGGCTGGTCGTGCACCGCGGCGAGGCGCGGGTGCCGCTGGTGCGGTTCGCGGGCCAGGAGTTCTTCTCAACACTGCGCCGCAAGCTGAATTGGGGTCTTGAGCACGTCGAGCGGCGGCGCTGACCCGGCCGCGCGGCCTCGCGCGCGCTGGCCGGTCCAGCTA
>JBOHRM010000695.1:0-4563 GCA_050732715.1 Longimicrobiales bacterium | reverse complement strand
CGCCTACTCGATGACGATGACGTGCGCCGGGCGATGGGCCGCGCGGGCCGGCACGCGGCCGAGACATACTACCACTGGGACCGCGCGGCCGCCGAAGTGTGGGCCGTGCTCGAGCGGGCGGCCGCCGGTTACCTCTCCCCCTCGCCCTGACCCTCTCCCCCGGACCCGGGGGAGAGGGGAGTCGAGGACCCGCGCGGGCAGTCCGGAACCCGCAACCCGCAACCCGCAGTCGCCCAGCTCGCAACCTCGACCGGAAACCCGAAAACTCGGAACCCGGACCTCGGAACTCGGAACTCGGCTAAATCTCCGGATTGTTGTCGCGCTCGGCGAGCGGCAGCGGCATGCAGGTCCCGGCGAGGTCCGGGTCCGGGCTCTCGGGGAACGCGTCGATCGCGTAGCGTTCGAGGTACCGGCGCAGGTCCGCCATGCGTTGACCCTCGAGGAAGAGCGTGCGGCCGCGCTCGTCGAGCAGCTCGCGCAGCACCATGTCCTGCGTCGGCCCGCTCGGCGCCCACGCGGTCGCGATGCCGTGACGTGCGCGGACCGCGTTGATGATGTCGACGGCGGTCTCGAGGCCGGCGGCGCCGTTCGTCGTCGCCGCGATCTCCGCGATGATGTACCGCGCCTCATCGCCTGATGCGAGGCGGATGGGCGCCGTGGAGACCGTGTACTTCCTCGACTGGAACTGCGGCGTCTGGCCGTCGATCGAGAACGGGGCATCGGGGTCCTGGAACACGTCGACACGCGGATCCGACTCGCCCGTGTCGTCGACGGTGAGGTCACGGAACGTTTCGGCGACGGTGAAGCGCTTCGAGTCGGTCAGCATGTTCCAGATGTCGTTCTCCTCGAGCTGGCTGTTGTTCGAGTAGACGTCGGCGATGTACTCCCAGTCGGCCGGCACGCGCATCGCATCCTGCAACGCCTGCTCGGTCTCGCCCCGGTGGAGGTGTGCGCGCGCCCGTGCGACGAGCGCCGCGTAGAGGACATCGAGATCCTCCTGGTTTGCCGCCGCCTCATCGATCGCGTCGATCGCGCTCGTGAGCTCCTCGACCGCGAGGCCGTGTGTCTCTTCGGACGAGTGTTCCGGTCCCACGCCGTTGAACGCGGTCGAGCAGAACAGCTCGCCGAGCACGAGCTTCGTGTACCCGGCGAACAGCGACATGCGCGCGAGCTCGGGCGAGCCTTCGGGCTCGGGTATCAGGTCGCCGAAGCTGCCGGCGAGGATGTCGTCCTGCATCTGGTTCGAGGTGAACGCGGCCCGCTGCATCGGCGTCCACAGCCCGTCGATGCCTTCCGGCGCCTCATCGGTCGCGCCGATCAGGCCGTTGTCCTCGGTGACGCGTCGCTCATCAATGGCGTTGTTCGGGTCGGCCAGCTCGTCGGTGTAGAGGCCACCGAAGACGATCGCCATGTCGTAGGCCAGAAAGAAGTTCGCCTCGGCGCCGATCATGCGGGACTGCAGCGCGGTCGGCCGCCTCAGCTCCTCCTCGGGCACGGTGTCCGGGCTCGGATCGACGTCGAGCAGCGAATCGCAGCCGGTCGAGGCGAGGATGAGTGCGAGCGCCGATAGCGCACCGGCGGCGCGGGCGCACCAGTCGCGCCGATCCCTGCGGGTCCGGCCGCGCCGCGGCACGGCGCGGACGTCGGACGCCGCATGACGCGTTCTAATTTGAAGCATGGGATGTCTCCTCATCGATTTTACGTTCGAGCGCAAGGGTCAGAACGTCACGCGTAGACCGCTGAAGAACGTGCGCGTGGGCGGCAGCGCGTTGCTCTCCGTGGCGCCGATCTGATCCCTCGCGCCCGTCTGGTTCACCTCGGGGTCGAGCCCCGGGTAGTCGGTCCACGTGTAGAGGTTGCGCCCGCCCACGTAGAGCGTCGCGTTGCTCACGCCGATGCGGTCGGCGAGCGAGGCCGGAAGGTTGTAGCTCAGCTTGACCTCGCGGAACTTGATGAAGTCCGCGTCCTGGATCCAGTAGGTGTCGTGGTTGCCGACGGCCACGTCCTGCTCGATCGATGCTTGCTCGATCGGCGTCAGCTCGTCACGGAACGCCCACAGCCGGCCGAACGCCGAGTTCTCGGCGGCCGCCGACGCCGTCGCCTGACCGGAGAGCGTGCCGCTGAACAGCTGGTGGCCGGCGGCGCGGTCGAAGAGCGCCGAGAGCTGGAGGTTGCCGAACAGCGTGAGCGTGGTGAACAGGCTCTGTTCGTTCGTAGGGTTCGGCTGACCGACCACGCGCTCGCCGTTCGGCAGCGTCGCGGGCGCGCGCTCGATGCTCTCCGGGATGATGTTGCCATCCGCATCGCGTTCGGCCTGTGTGATCACCTGGGACGTGTAGACGCCCGGCGCGTAGCCCTCCCAGAACCCCTGGAAACCGTCCAGGTCACCGAGGTCGGTGACCGTCGATTTCGTCGAGGACAGTGAGAGCATGGCGTCCCAGCGCACGTCGTCCCGATCGAGGAGCAGTGCGTTCAGGCTCGCCTCGAAGCCCTTGTTCTCGAGCTCGCCCAGGTTGACGAACTGGTCATCCGCGAACCCGCTGGACGGCGGGACGGGCCGCTCGACGATCGCGTCCGTGGTGACGCGGTTGAAATAGGTGAACGACAGGCCGAGCCGGTCGTTCAGCACGCCGGCATCGAGGCCCACCTCGATCTCGGAGCTGCGCTCGGGCCCGAGGTCGGCGTTGCCCGGGTTCTCGGGGCTCAACCCCGGCAGGATCTCGCCCTGCCGGTTCAGGCGCACGATGCCGAACGTCCGGCGCGCGGCCTCGGCCACCGGAGACTGCGTCGCCGTGCCCCATGCCGCCCGCAGCCGCAGGTCGCTCACCTTGTCGGCGCCGATGTTCCACATCGGTAGGTCGCTCACCACGAGCGATGCGTTGACGCTCGGAGACACGATCGCCGGCTCTTCCGCGCCGAGCGCGCTGTTGTCATCGACGCGGACGGCGCCCGTCACGAACAGATAGTTGTTGTAGCTTACGTGCTGCTGGAGATACGCGCCGATCTCGACCTTCTCGAGGAAGTCCGAGAAGCCGCGCAGGCTCACGCCGGCATCGCACGCGTCCGCCTGGTCGTTGACGAAGATGCGACCCTCGCACGCGATCGACTCGAGCTCGTCCTGGAAGTACTGCGCGCCGAACGCCGTGCGCCCGCCTAGCGATTCGTTCACCCGATACGACGCCGTCGTCGAGATGTCCGCCGTCACGTTCCGCCGCAGGTTGCGCGAGCGGAAGAACTCGCCGCCCGCCGCGAAGCTGAACGGGATGTCCGGATCGAACGGGATGGCGTCATTGAAGACCTGGTCGATCACATCGGCGCCGACCAACGCGGAACTGGTCAGCCACGGGAACGGCGTGTAGTCGATGCGGAGCGAACCGGAGAACCGCTCGAGGTTCTCGCGGCTGATGATCGCCGCGATCTTGTCGAAGCCCGCCTCGACGTTGCCGTCTTTGTTGCAGACGCTCGAAGCGCTGCCGAGCAGCTCCGTCGCCAGACACCGGCCGTCATCGCTCTTCGACGAGTACGGTAGGCCGGCCATCGCGTTTCTGAAGAACCCGCTCGTGTTGTTCCCGCTCTTCGGCAGGTTGATCGTCGACGTGACGTAAGACGAGCTCGCCGTCACCGAGACGTTGTCCGTCGGCGCGGTCTGGAAATTCGCGCGGAAGTTGATGCGCTCGAGGTCGCTGCTGGGCAGCACCCCGTCGCTTTCTTCATAGCCGAGAGACGTGAAGTAGCTGACGCCCTGGTTGCGGCCCGACACCGCGATGCTCGCGTCCGTGAGCCGGCCCGTGCGGAACGGCGACGTGGTCGCGTCCTCGAACGGATTGTCGACCACGTAGACCTGGCCGGTCCTCGGGTTCTCCTCGACCTTCCAACCGTTCAGCACCGGGTCCGCCGCGCCGCTCACGAACGGCGTCACGTCCGCCAGCCGGTCGGGATAGTCCGTGACGTCCCACAGCGCCCCCCGCTGGATCTCCGCCGTGACCTGCAAGCCGTCCGCGGAGCCGCTCCCCTTCTTCGTCTCGACGATGATCACGCCCGACGCGGCCTCGCTCCCGTAAAGCGCTAGCGCTGCAGGACCCTTGACCACCTGGATCCGTTCGATCGTGCTCGGATCGATGTCATTGAACCGCGAGAATGTCTGACCACGGTTGATCCCGGTGTCCGTGTCGTTCGAGCCGCGCACACCGTCGATGATGATCAACGGATTGTTCGACTGCGTGAGGCTGTTGATGCCTCGAATCCGGATGCGGGACCCCGAGCCCACGTTCCCCGACGCCTGTGTGATCGTGACGTTCGGCACCCGCGCATTCAGCAGCTCCGAGACGTTCGAGACCGCCGCGTTCGGCAGCTGCTGCGCTACGTCGACCGACGCGATGTCGGTGCCCATCTCGCGGCGCGTCACCTCACCGGCCTCCACCGACGCCACGACCTGCGCCAGCTGGATCGCCGAAACCGCGAGCGTGAAATCGAGCGTCTCGGTCCCACCGGCGGTCAACGAGACGGTCTGGACCACCACCCGGTAGCCGAGCCCGGTCGCCTCGATCCGGTGCGTGCCCGGCG
>JBOHRM010000694.1:0-1964 GCA_050732715.1 Longimicrobiales bacterium | reverse complement strand
CTCCGGCAACCGACGCGGACCGAAGATGATGAGGGCGAGAACCAGGATAAAGATGAGCTCGGGCGCCCCGAGAGGACCAAACACGCCGTAATCCTACAGGAGCGCGGGTGGGATACACTGGTTTCGTGCGTAGACGCTGGCGCATCGTCGCGGTCACTGCGGCCATCACGGTCTTCCTCGTCGGCGGGCTGTTCGGAGGCCGTCTGCTGGCCTTCACCGGGCAGGCTCGTGAGGCCCTGAAGACATACACCGACTTACTGATCGCCTCGCACGAGAACGCCGCGGTCGCCACGTCGTACCGCGACCTCGTCTACGCCTCCATCGAGGGAATGCTGCGCGTGCTCGATCCTCACAGCAGCTTCCTGCCGCCGGAGACGTACAGCGAGATGCGCGAGCGCCAGCAGTCCAGCTTCTACGGCCTCGGCATTCTGGTCGGCATCCGCAACGGGCAGCTCACCGTGGTCACGCCGCTCGACGGAACCCCTGCCGCCCGCATGGGCATCCGCGCCGGCGACGTCATCACGCTGATCGAAGGCGAGCCGACCGAGAGCATGACCCTCGACGAGGCGGTGCACAAGCTCAAGGGGCCGAAGGGCAAGGCGGTGCACATCACCATCGTCCGGGCCGGCCTGGACGAGCCGCTCGAGCTCGACATCGTCCGCGACGAGATCCCCCAGAACACCGTGCGGTACGTGTACATGCTCGACAATAAGACCGGCTATATCGCACTCCGTGAATTCGCGAACTCCACCACCTGTGAGATCGCGCAAGCCATCGATCGCCTGCGGGGTGAAGGCATGGAGCGGCTACTCTTCGACCTGCGCAATAACGGCGGTGGGCTGCTTGAGCAGGCGATCGGCGTCGCCGATCAGTTCCTGCCCACCGGCGCGTCGATCGTCGAGACCCGGGGACGGGTGCGCGGCGCCAGCGAGTCGTTCCACGACACCGGCGAATTCGAACCCCTCGACATGCCGGTGATCGTCCTCGTCAACGAGGCTACCGCCTCGGCCGCGGAGATCGTCGCCGGGGCCCTACAGGATCACGACTTCGCGCTCATCGTCGGACAGCCGACCTGGGGCAAGGGTCTGGTGCAGACCGTCTACCGGCTCTCCTACGACGCCGGCCTGGCGCTCACCACCGCCAAGTACTACACCCCCTCCGGACGCCTGATCCAGCGCGACTACACCGACTACTACGACTATGCCGCCCACAACGTGGCGCAAGACGGCGACTCGAACGGCGACAACGGCGAGATCTTCTACACCGAACTCGGCCGCGAGGTGTACGGCGGCGGCGGGATCGCCCCGGACGTGCTGGTAGAGCCCGCGGAGCCATCCCCGTTCCTCCAGTACCTGAATAGCCGCGACGCGTTCTTTCAGTTCGCCGTCGGCTGGGTGAATCGCCACCCCCTGCCGGGACCGGGCTGGCAGCCGGACGCCACGGTGCTGAAGGCGTTCGAGGACTGGATCATCGAGCAGGAGATCACCGATCCGGAGGAGGTCGCGGAGGCACTTCAAGAGCCGGAAGTGCGGCGCGATGTCCTGCTTTTCCTGGAGGCCGAGGCGAAGGGCTCGCAGTACGGTCTCGAAGCGTGGAGCCGTGTCCGCCTCGGCGTTGATCGCCAGGTTGAGACCGCGCTCCGGCACTTCAGCGACGCCGCGAATCTGCTCGCACGGCGACAGCACCTGAACGCCGGAGCAGTGCCGACCGAGCTTGCTGCAACGGCCAGCCGTAGGCTGCCCGTAGGAGCTAGACAGCGGGGACTGGCGATCGACGACTAGGCAGTACGACGGAACTTGCGACTCAACGACAAGTACGTGCTGACGACCAAAGCCTCCGGTACACCGGTCGAACAGTTTGTGCTGGGCCGCCGCGGCAGGGGGGCCGAGCGCGCCTTCCGGCCGATACAGTGTCCGCTCGCGATCGAGCCGGTCCACCATCGCACGCCGATGCGCTTCACAATT
>JBOHRM010000693.1:0-2585 GCA_050732715.1 Longimicrobiales bacterium | reverse complement strand
GTGGACGTTCAACCGGAAGGGTGTACTGCCGTCGGTCGCTGTCCACAGGAGGGCAGGACTATCTTCCCTGAAGTACTGCGATGGGTTCGTCGGAATACCCTGCCAGATGCTGGTGGCGGGAAGCAGGTCGGCGATGTTCGTGCTGGCAAGCAGCGCCCGACGGATGTTGGGGTAGCCATGGCCCGGCAGAGTGCCCAGGAATGCCTCGAGCGCATTCACCGTCTCGACGCGCGCCGCGAAGCCCGCCTCGTTCAGCGCTTTCACGAGCTCCGCCGCGGTGTGGTCCGCGCGCGTCGCGTCGCGGTCCATCACGACCAGCGTGCCAGTATGGTAGCAGAAGCGAACCTCGCCCGACGCGTTCTCCGCGCGCGCGGCTGCGCTGTCGTCTCCCATGCGCAGCGCGTGCTGGTCCAGCGAGCGCTCGTCGGCGGCACGATCGCGCGACTGCGTGCTGCTCAGGATCTCGCGGACCCAGACCGCCACGCTCTTGCGCTTCTGATACCAGCGCTGCTCGATGCGCTTGATCTCCTGGTCCGCTCGTTCGCGACCGAGCGGGATGATGCGATGGCTCCAGCGATATGCGAAACCGAGGCCGTTGAGGAAATCGAGCATGCCGGGCTCCGACTCGTGCGGGTAGCCCATGACCGCGAGCGGACGCACGTGCGTCTCGCCCACACGTGGCCTGAAGCCGCCCGCGATCGGCTGGTCCGCGAGCACGCAGTTGAGATACGATCCGTGGGGCGGTGACTTCAGCGGATGATGCAACCCCGTAAGGCACTCGTGTAGGTGTGAGAGCAGCGCGTCGGAATCGAGCCGCTCCATGCGGAGCTGGCCGGCGAGCGCGTTCTCGAACGTGACGAGAGCGTCCTGGAATCGCGCCAGCACCGCCGACCAGTCCAGCGCCAGCCGGTCCTCACCTTGGACGAACAGCGTGCCGATGCGCGAGTACAGCTCTCGTGGCGGCGTGTGTGTGACGATCAGGTACTGTTCCGTCTCGAAATGCTGCCGGCCGGACTCGTAACTGACGCGTCGTTCGTCGTCGATTGCACGCGTGATCGGGTCGGGGAAGCCGCCACGCAACTCGCGTGCGTATTCCTTCGCGGCGCGTCGCACGGCATCGATATGCAGCATCCACGCGTCGCCGAACGGAAGCAACGCGTCGTTGATTCGACAGGAGAGGTGCTCGAGATTCTCGTACGTGGATGCGCTCGCGTCCGGACCGCGATACTTCCAGCCAGCCAGGAAACTGCCGTCTTTCATCAGCACGACGCCGGGGTCCACGAGGAACCCCCAGCCGAGAAGGTCCGCCGTATCGGCGGGCTCGCGTCGGTACTCGCGCAACGCGGTCGCGCTGACGGAAGCCCCCAGCCCGAGGACGGTTCCCAACAGCAGCGAGAACGGCTCCATGGTCTATGCTCCGGGGATACACGGGTGCACGACTGCCGACCGGGGGCACCGTCCGGCCCACGGCACGTAGTGATCGCTCGCCGAGAGGCTGCGCAGATACACGGCGATCATCTGAGGATCGCGTCGGGCAAGCCAGACGCCCAACGCGTGCATGGGCAGGGCGAATACAAACGCGATGGCGACGGTGAGCACGTGCAGGCCGGCGAACATCGGGATGCCGATCGCCGCGGATACGGAGAGTACGGATACGCCGCGCTCCGCGCCGCCGAAAAGCACCGGTCGAATCAGAGACTGGTGAATGGTTCGCTTGATCCCGGAACTGAAGGTCATCACTGCTCTCCATCGAATTCGCAGAGCGATGGCACGGCACTCGTGCGTCGCGTCCCGCTGTCGGTCGGCTAGAAAACGGCCCCCTGAAATCCCAGCGCGTTGAACAAGTTCACGACACCGATTGCGACGGCCGCGCCGAACACCGCTCCGCCGAAACGGCGGATGTGCTCTTCATTGCGGCTGAAGCCCCACGCAAGCGCACCCACGACAAACATCAGCATGCCGAGCGTCTGCGCCGTGGGTCCGGACAGGTTGTCGAGAAGGTTCTGGAGCGGCGCATTCCACGGCATCGCGGCCCCACCTCCACCGGCGGCCACAACCGGCGAAGCGTATCCGAGCGCGATTGCAGAAAACAGGGCCAGGCTGAAGAGACCTCGTTTGATGACGACCGTGTTCATGACACCCTCTCCTGGATGCTCGATCGATGATCACGCACCGCGACACGTCGCCTGCCGGACCGCTTCGGTCTCGTGCGGGATGACTCTGCATCGAGCCCGTCCGGACTGAACCGCCGGAGGACGAATCGCCCGCGGGGATCGAGGCCGTCGACGCGAGCGATGTCGACGACGCGCGGAAGGACGTGTGCTTCTCGACGCAGCTCGACGACGAGCTGCACCGCCGCAGCGATCAGCGGGAGTTGGCTCGGCACGTTCGCGCGCTGGCAAAGCAGGTCCAGCCGGCGCAGCGCGTTCTCGGGGCCGCTGCCGTGCACAGTCGCCACGGAGCCGGGACAGCCGGTGAGCCACGCGTCGAGCATGTAGTACGCCGCGTGATCGCGCACCTCACCGACCACGATCCGATCCGGACTCAGCCGAAGGATTCGCCGCACCGGCTCGGCCAGGCTCTCG
>JBOHRM010000692.1:0-8012 GCA_050732715.1 Longimicrobiales bacterium | reverse complement strand
ACGTGCACGTGCGGCGGATCGTGATCGTTCGGCCAAATCCGGAACGCATAGCCTTCACGTTGAAGAATCGTCGGCACGGTTGAACAATAACCGATCCGGATCGGTTATTGAAGAGGTTGAGAATCGTGCCGAGGTGTGTATGGATGGGCAACGTGGAGGCGCTCGCCGCCGGGTACCGGCCGTCGAGATCGAAGCTCGCCGAGCAGCTGCGAAGCCCCGCCCAACGCCGCTTGGCGTTCCCTTCGCGCACGTGTCGCGTTTGCGGGACGACTGTCTGCCACACGCCGTGCCCAGGTTCTCGAGTCTTAAACTCAGTACTTCAGGTTCGTGGCGCGCGCGAACTCGCGCATGATGCCTTCCTGCTCCTCGCTGAGCTTCTCGGGCAGCTCGAGTCTGACCTGCACGTACTGGTCGCCGCGGCGGCCGGCCTTTTCTACGCCTTGGCCGGGGATGCGGAACCGTGTGCCGGCCTGCGTGCCCGCCGGAATCTTGAGGGTGACCTTCCGATCATCGATCGTCTTGACGCGGATGCGCGAGCCGAGCGCGGCTTGCGCAACGTTGATCGGGACGGTGCAGTGAATGTCGAGGCCGTCGCGCCGGAAAAAATGGTGCGGTGAGACCTTGAACGTCACGATCAAGTCGCCCGCCGGCGCGCCGCCGGGTCCGCGCTCGCCCTGGCCGGAGAGGCGGAGCTTCGAACCCGTGTCGACACCCGCCGGCACGCTCAACAGGATCTGCCGTTGTTCGGTCACCTGGCCCGTGCCCGAGCACACCGCGCACGGCTGTGTCGGCACCTGTCCGCGGCCCAGGCAGACCGGGCACGGCCGGCTGACGGCGAAGCCGCCCTGACCGAAGGAGATCGTGCCCTTGCCACCGCATTCGGGACAGATGCGAGGACGTGTGCCGGGCGCGTTGCCCGAGCCGTTGCACGTCGCGCAGTCCTCCGTGACGGGAACCGTGATCGTGATCCTGCCGCCTCGTGCCGCGGTGAGGAACGAGATCTCGACCATGTACTCGATGTCGCGGCCGCGTTCGGCGCCCGGCTCGCGGCGAGGCCGCCGGCGGCCACGGTCGAACAGCGAGCTGAAGATGTCACCGAGTCCTCCGATGTCTCCGAGATCATCGAACGTGAAGCGCGTCTCCGTCCGCACGCCCTCCGGTCCCCCTCCCGGCCGCGCGCCGCCGAAGCCGTAGCCCGCGAACGGGCCGAGCTTGCGCATCTGATCGTACTGCTTGCGCTTGTCCGCGTCGGACAGGACGGAATAGGCTTCGCCGACCTCCTTGAACCGGTCTGCAGCCTGCGCGTCGTCCTGGTTCGCGTCGGGGTGATACTGCTTCGCGAGACGCCGATACGCCTTCTTGATCTCGTCCGGCGCCGCAGTCTCGGGGACGCCGAGGACCTGGTAGTAGTCTTTCGTGGTCGTCGCCGGCATCGGCGTCAGTCCTCGTACTTCTTGACGCGCACCCGAGCGGGTCTGAGCAGCTGACCCTTGAACTGATAGCCCTTCTGGAAGACGTCGGCGACGACGTCGTCTTCCTCAGGGTGCCCCGCTTCGGTGGTCGCGATCGCCTCCATCGTGCGCGGGTCGAACACCGCGCCTTCCGCATCGATCGGTTCGAGCCCGAACGATTGCAGGGTCTGAAGCAGTTTCTTCTCGACGAGTTGTACGCCATCGACCAGCGCCGCGGCGGCGGCGTTCGCGTCGAACTGCGCGACGCGCTCGAGGTCGTCGACCACGTCGAGTAAGCGGCGCGCGAGGTCGGTCTGGGCACGCGCGTACAGCTCCGTTCGCTCGCGCTCGACGCGCTTACGGTAGTTTTCGAACTCGGCGGCGAGCCGGAGGTATCGATCGTTCGTGCCGGCCAGGTCGCGCTGGAGGCTCTCGATCTCGGACTCGATGTCTTCCGGCGTGATCAAGACTTCATCGGTAACCGACGTGTCGGGGACATCGGGTCCGCGATTCTCCTCGCCGTTGCCCGGTGCGTCGATGTCCGCGTCCTCCGCGGCGTTCTGCTCGATCACCTTGTCGTGTCTCGTGTCGTCTGTCATGGTCTCCGTATGCTGGGGTCCGCGCCGTGCGCGCGCAATCGCGATGCCACATTAATCTGCCACTCCGGCACGCGCGAACATCCTACTCGCCTCCGCCTCTTGATTCGGCGGTGTAGGGGGGCTGGGAGGGACTCGCCGATTAGACGGGTGGTGCGTTTCCATCAGCGTGGCTCGTCGATGCGGTCATCGATCCAGGCGCGGATGTCGCGCAGGATTTCCTCACGGTCCGGCTCGTTGAGCAGCTCGTGGTAATGGTCGGGATACACCCTGACGGTCACGAGCGCGTCGGGCAAGTGCCGGGCGAACGCGATGGTGCGTTCGGTGTCGACGAGGCGATCCGCGCCGGGCAGTAGGAACAGCACGGGCGCGGCGAGCCGGTCGCTCTGCTGCGTGGTCAAGCCCATCGCCTTCGACAGCTCGGAGAACAAGCGCGGCGTGATCGTGTCGTGCACCAGCGTGTCTTCGCGGTACGCTCGTACCACCTCCGGGTCGCGGCTGAGCATTTTCGCATCGATGCGTGCGCGGAACGGCGCGGCGGGGAAGAATCGGCCGATCGCGCTGGCGAGCGTGACCTTCCAGCGCGGCACGGGGATCGCCGTGGCGAGCCACGGTGCGATCACGATCGCGCCGCGCACCGAGGTATCGTACTCCTCGAGGTAGCGCAGGGTGATGAGTCCGCCCATCGAGACGCCGACGAGGAACACCGGCGTCTCGGGCTCGATCATGCCCTCGACCTCGCGGCGGAACCGGTCCAGGTCCTGGAGGAAACAGTCGAACCGTGCGGCGTGGCCGCGCCGGCCGTCCGAGACGCCGTGACCTCTCAGGTCCAGCGCGTAGCTCGAAAGGCCGTGGCTGGCGAGTCGTTCGCCGACCGGTTCGTAGCGGCCGCTGTGGTCGGCGAGGCCGTGCACGATGAGGACGGCGGCGCGAGGACGGGCCGCCTCCCAGCTGCGGTAGCGGAGGCGGAGCTGGCCGACACCGGGCAGACAGCCCTCGGCGCGTCTTACGACGGTGCTCATCATGGCTGTTCTCCGCGTAAATGGTGGAGGAGCCACGCCAGCGCGGCCTGCGCGGCGCGCTCGCGAATCTCGGCACGCGAGCCGGAGAGCCGGAACAGTCGGGCCTGCGTCCGGGGCACCGTCGCGATCGCCGTCCACACCGTGCCCACGGGCTTGTCTGGCGTCGCGCCGCCGGGCCCTGCGATACCGGTGATGGCGACGGCGACGTCCGCACCGATGGCGTTGCGTGCGCCGTTGGCCATTTCGAGCACGGCCGCCTCACTGACCGCGCCGAAACGCTGCAGCGTTTCGCTGCGCACACCGAGCAGCCCGGTCTTCGACCCGTCCGCGTAGACAACGGCGCCGGCGAGCAGGAACTCGGAAGCGCCGGGCGCGTCGGTCAGCCGTTTCGCGAGCAAGCCGCCCGTGCAGCTCTCGGCAAGTGCCAGCGTCAGGCTACGCCGGCGGAGCTCCTCGCCGACGATCGCGGCGAGGTCGTCGTCCTCGCCGCCATAGACGCAGGCCCCGAGTCGCTCGCGCAACATCGCCTCGGCGCGGCCGAATGCACGGGCTACCTCCGGCTCGGGGATTTCACCCCAGCACGTGATTCGCAAGTCCTCGCCCGCCAAGGTTGGCAGATACGCGAGCGTGAGCGGCGCGACGTGGTCGGCCAGGTCACCCACGCGCTCGGCCAGCGCCGACTCGGTGATGCCGGTCGTGCGGACGACGCGGCTCGTGACCCGCGCGCCGCGCGCAACGCTGCGCTCGCGCAGATAGGGGATCACGAAGCGCTCGCTCAGCCCTTGCATCTCGCGTGGCACACCCGGCAGAAGAATCACGGTGCCGATGTCGTCTTCGACGATGATACCGGGCGCCGTGCCGCGCTCGTTCGGCAGCAGCTTCGCGCCTTCGGGCAGCTCGGCCTGCGTGCGGTTGACCTCCGGCATGTCGAGCCCGCGGCGCTCGAACCGCTCGCGCACGACGTCGAGCCACGCGTCGTCAACCACGAGCGTGCGGCCGAAGAGTGAAGCCACCGCCGCTCTCGTGACGTCATCCAACGTCGGCCCGAGCCCACCCGTGCAGATGGCGAGGCCGGTACGCGCGAGCGCGGCCGAGACCGCGTCGCGGATCTCGCCGACGTCGTCACCGACGATCGATATCCGGCCGACCCGCACGCCCGCCTCGGCGAGGCGCCGGCCGAGCCATGCGCCGTTGCCGTCCGCCGTCTCGCCGAGCAGGAGCTCGGTGCCGATCGCGACGACCTCGAGGTCGCTATGTCGGATTCCGCTCACAGTACGTTTCCATCCAGTTCGCGAGTTGGCGGGTTGCGGGTTGCGAGTTCCCCACCCTCCCAACCGGGAACCCCGAACAACACGAAACGCAATTCGGCGCGCAGCGCCGCTCAGATCGCGCTACGGACCAGTCGTCTCCACTCCCACAGGTAGACCATCATCGAGTAGATCGTCAGCGTCACCGCAATCACCAGTGAAACGAGCAGCACGAGACCGTGGAACCCGCGCCAGAACTCCCACAAGATGCCGTCCCAGCCGTGACGCACGGCCGCCGTCTGAAGCGCGAGCCAAAAGATCGTGGTGCCGATGAAGATGTTCTGGAACACCGCCTTCAGCTTGCCCTCCCTGCCGGCCGGGATCACCACGCCGCGGCGGGCGACGAGCGAGCGCAGCGTCGTCACGAGCGCCTCGCGGCCGAACACCACGATCACGATCCAGAGCGGCAACGCGTCGATGAACGGCAGGCGAGTGTCCGGCGCGCCACGCTGGCCGAGCACGTAGAACGGGATGAACGTCGCCACGAGCAGCAGCTTGTCCGCGATCGGGTCGAACAGCTGGCCGAAGCTCGAGATCCAGCCGTGCTTGCGGGCGAGATAGCCGTCCCACAGATCCGAGAACGCGGCGGTCAGGAACAGGAGCCATGCGATGAACCGCGCCGTGAACGTCGGCACGAAGAGCAGCAGGAAGATGACCGGCGCAAGCGCGATACGGGCCACCGTAATGGCGTTCGGCAGGGTGCGGCGCTCGAGCACCGACATGGGCTAGTGACGGGCCACTCTAGTGGACCGCTAGCTGAGGAACTCGAGGACCCGTTTGCTCACGGCCTTCGTACGAGCCTCATCCGGCGAACTTGGGCTGGGCCTCCGTGCCGGATCCCTGGGCCAACTGCTGCTCCATACGTCTCAGGATCTGGAGCGCGCGGCGCCGCAGCAGGCTGCGCGGCTCCCACGCCACAAAGTCGCGTAGCAGTTGAACGAGATCGACGGAAGCGCCGAGCCCGGCGATGTAGCCGAGCGCGGCAAAACGCTGGACCGCGTGCGAGCTGAACAGATCGCGCCGATGCCGCGCGATCTGGTCGCGCACGACGAGCACGCCGATCGCCGCGGCCGCGCCGATCGTCAGAATGATGAGTCCCGTCGTCCGGGCTACCCGACTCCGCAACATGCGCTCACTTCGTTCGGGTTGCGGGTTGGCGCGTTGCGGGTTGCGAGTTGTGCGACCGGCAACCCGCAACCCATGCCTGGCACCCGCCACCATCGTTCGCGCTGACTTCGTTCGGGTTGCGGGTCGGCGCGTTGCGCGTTTCCGCGACCGATAACCCGCAACCCGCAACCCGTAACCCGTAACCCGCAACCCGCAACCCCTATTCATACCTCTCGCCTGCCGGCGAGTGCCTCGGCGATCGTGACATCATCGGCATACTCGAGATCGCCGCCGACAGGCAGGCCGCGCGCCAAGCGCGTCACGCGAATGCCGAGCGGCTGAATCAACTTCTGAAGGTAAACCGCCGTCGCCTCTCCCTCAACGTTCGGATTCGTCGCGACGATGATCTCTCGGACCTGCGCCCCGTTGCGCAGCCGGCCGAGCAGCGTAGCGATGCCGAGCTCGTCCGGGCCGATACCTTCGAGCGGCGAGAGCCGCCCGCCCAGCACGTGATACAGACCGCGGTACTCGCCGGTCCGCTCGATCGCGCCGATGTCCGACGCCTCCTCGACCACACAGATCGCGGACCGGTCCCGGCGCGGATTCGTGCACAGCACACACGGATCCGCCTCGGTCAGGTTGCCACACCCCGAGCACGGATGCACGCGCGCGGCAACCTGATCGAGCGCTCGCGCCAGACGCGTGATCTCCGCGGCCGGCCTCTTCAACAAGTGATAGGTGAGGCGGAGCGCTGTCTTGCGTCCGATCCCCGGGAGACGAGCCAGCTCGCCGACCAGCTCATCAATTGCGCTCACGGCATGCTGGGCAGATTGAACGGCATCGGAAATCCCCCCGCGAGCTTCTTCAACTCCTCCTCGTAAACCTGCTGGGCGCGCTGCTGCGCCTCCGTCACCGCCGCTTGCACGAGGTCCTCGAGCATCTCGACATCCTCGGGATCGACCACCGCCGGGTCGATCTTGATCCCCCGCACGTTGCCGCGGCCATCCGCCGTCACGGTCACCATGCCCCCGCCACTCGAGCAGGTCACGGTCCGGTTCCCCAGCTCGGTCTGGAGCTCGGTGAGGCGGGCCTGGACCTGCTGGCCCATCTGAAAGAGCTGCTGGAAATTCGTCATCGAAGAACCGGTTGAAAGTTGAACGTTCTCCGCCCGTCCATCCGTTGCCGGCTGAACCATCTCTCGGATTCCGAGTCGTATCATCCAAACAATATCGGCGGCTCGCGGGCGTTCGCAACCCGAAGTTCCGGTGGCTTCGGGCGCCGGTTCGATTCTACCCGCCGAGCCAGCGGTGTTTCCGGACGCTCGGAGCCGCGCGGCCAGAATCGCCTATCCGATCCGATCCCGCAAACCGATGCGGTGGCGCTAGTTAGGAGCATGAGCCTGCCATTGCGACAGGTGGAAGGCTACTCGCCCGGACGCCAGGCGTCCACGATATGGTCGATCCGGGCCGGCTCGCGGCCGTTCAAGATCACGGAGACGGCATCGAACCGATAGCGATCACCCGGACGGCCGTGGCGCGCGATCCAGCCGCGGGCCGCGCTTTCGACCTCTCGCCGTTTGCCGTGGCCGATCGCCTCGAGCGGGTGCCCGAACGCCTGGCCGGAGCGGCCCTTGACCTCGACGAAGGCGATGGTGTGCCCGCGCCGCACGATGAGGTCGACCTCCTTGTGGCCGTGGCGGAAGTTGCGCGCGACGATGACCCAGCCGCGAGCGGCGAGCTCGGCCGCCGCGAGCGCCTCGCACCGCCGCCCGAAGTCGTGGCTCCTGCCCATGCGCGAAAAAGAATGCCGCGGCCCGCGAGATCACCATGGCAGCCGGGGACGTCGCCATGCGCGGTTCGGCAAACCGAATTGACGCGGTCCAGTCCAGGAGGGCCGCGCGCCGGCCCCACACGGGCCAAGCCCGCCGCTCAGACCCGCCGGCCGTGGCCGCGCGTTGCGTGCGCGCTGGGCGGAGGGCCGGTACCGGACGCGTTGGACGGACGGCCCGGAACCGGACGCGTTGAACGAGAAGGTCGGGCAGGGCGTGGCGACCTGGCACGGTATCGGTGACGACGCGGTGCGATGCGAACTCTCCATTCAATGCATGACGGCATCGGGCTGTGGAGTTGACCACGCTATGCGATGGCAACTCTCCCATCAACTCAGCCGCGATTATCGGTTGGAGAGTTGACTACGCCATGCGATGCCAACTCTCCGGTCAACGCAACCGCGACGTTGGTTGGGGAGTTGGCGGCGGCAGATCGGGCGGCGCCGCTCTCGTCTCGCCTCGCTTCGGGCGTTGGTCGCCCCGCGCCGTGTGCTGGCGGCCACGTTGGCGTGGCTGGCGGGTCGGGGCCGATCGAGATTGTCGGGGTTGGCACCCGGGAGTCCGGGCGGACGTGTACGGAACCAACAGGGGGCGTGGCCGTGGGACAGCCGGTTTTGCACACCAGCAGACAGCGCTCTGCGTTTTTGGCGCGGGACTCGAATCTCGGCGTGCCCATCCAGCGAGCAGGGCGTGGCGCTGCC
>JBOHRM010000691.1:0-6869 GCA_050732715.1 Longimicrobiales bacterium | reverse complement strand
CCTCTCCTCGAGTGCTTCCCCCAAACCACCGTGCTGATGCTCACGATCTTCGAGGACGAGGACAGGGTGTTCGAGGCACTCTGCCGCGGCGCGCACGGCTACCTGCTGAAGAACACCGAGCCCTCCCGCCTGCTCGACTCGATCCGCGAGGCTGATGCCGGAGGGTCCCCGATGTCGCCCGAGATCGCGAGTAAGGTGGTCGGCCTGTTCCGCAAGATCAGGACGGAGCCACACACGGCGGCAGAGCCGGAGCTCAGCGCCAGGCAGATCCGTCTGCTCGCACTGCTCGCGGATGGCTGCTCATACAAATCGGCCGCCCGCGAGATGGGCATCACTCTCAACACCGTGCGCGCCCATATACGCATCGTCTACGACAAGCTGCACGTCCATTCGCGATCAGAGGCCGTGGCCAAGGCCCTGCGATCGGGCATCATCTGACTAGAAACGGGTTCCGAGTTCCGGGTTCCGGGTTGCCCCGCCCCCCAACCCGTTTCTGGCATCGCGGGTGCTGCGGCGCGGCATTGGAGAACTGATTGGAGTCCCCGGCTGGACGGCATTTTCTCTCCCAGTGTCGACCATGACGGCCTGAAAAACTCCAGCTCATCGCCACGCTACACCCTGGTCGCCAGGTACGAGCCACGCGTACAGCAGGCCACGCGCCTTCACCCAATCCCGGCGCACCGTGCGCGACGTCACGCCTAGGGCCTCGGCGATTTCGTCTTCCGTGAGCCCCCCAAAGAAGCGGTATTCAACGACCTCGCCCAAGCGCGGGTCCAGTTTGGTCAGCCGCTCCAGCGCGGCATCCACTTCGAGCAGCGTGTCGGCGCGTTCCCGTAACGAGAGGTTGGCGACGTCGAGGGGCACGCGCTGCAGGCTGCCCCCGCGCCGGGCCGTCGCATGCCGGCGCGCGTGATCCACCAGAATACGGCGCATGGCACGCGCCGCCACGGCAAAGAAATGCGAACGGTCCTGCCAGCGAACGCGCGTCTGGTCCACGAGCTTGACATAGGTCTCGTGCACGAGCGCTGTGGTGTTTAGCGTATGATCGGCGCGCTCCGCGGCCAGCCGGTTGTGAGCAACGGCGCGGAGCTGCTCGTACACCAGGGGGAACAACCGGTCCAGTGCAGAACGATCGCCGGCCGTGGCATCGAGCAAGATTGAAGTGATGTCTTCCGGCACGCTGCCCCACTCCGCAGCATGGCCCTGCGGCACGATGATATCGAAACAACGACGTCGGCAGGACACCGATTTCAACCTTATCCGGCTGGGCAAGCCTGCGCAAGGATTCCCGGCCGTCGCAGCGTAGCAAGCGGTCCTCGGACGCCTCGGGCCTCGGAGGCGCCGCGATCCGGTGAGGATCGCCGGATTCGACCGAGCACAGACCGACGGGTTGGGCTGGAATCACGTTCGTACTCCGTGCAAAGCCGAGTACGGTCGACGGTCGAGAGCCTCCTGTGACCCGCCCGGACTCCCGCGCCACCCTTCCGCGAGCGCGCTCTCGGTCCGATATTGCTAGGCCGAGTCTCGATCCCGTTGGACTGTGTTCGGGGGTTCATGCCTGCGTTCCGCGACCTCGTCGACCGCCGCGTCCCGCAATACCTCGCCGTGTACCTTGGCGCCGGCTGGGCGATCGTCGAGTTTATCGGGTTTCTCGAGCAGCGCTACGCATTGCCTGCGCTCTGGACCGACCTGACGCTGTTGGTGTGGGTCCTCTTCATCCCGAGCGTCATCCTGTTCAGCTACCATCACGGACAGCGAGGCAAGGACCGCTGGGTCCGAACCGAGAAGATCGGCATCCCTCTGAACGCCGGCGTCGTCGCGGTGGTGGTGGCTGTTGCGCTATCGAGCCGTGCCGACGCGTCCGTCACGACGGTCGTGCTCACGGACGAAACCGGTGAGACGGTCGAGCGTGCCGTGCCGCGCTCCGAGTCCCGCAAGCGGCTCGCGATTTTCTCTTTCGACGCTCCCGCGTCCGATACTGCCCTTGGCTGGCTCGCGAACGGTGCGCCGACGCTGTTGGCGACGGACCTGTCGCAGGACATCTTCCTGGATATGCGCGTGACGGCGCATTTCCGCGAGCGCCTACAGGAGGCCGGCATCGAGCCCGACCAGGCGGTACCTGTTGCGCTCCAGCGTCGCATCGCGGGAGACCTGCATCTGCCCTACTTCCTCAGTGGTTCGGTCACGCGAGACGACTCCGCGACGCAGCGGCTCGCGGCACTCGCCGAGTTCCAGCCGCCGATCTACGTGGTCGGGGAGCGTATGTCGTCGCTCGGTATGCTGGTCGAGGCCGGCCAGCACGCACGCGCGCTCGCCACGCTGGATGAGCTCCGCGAGCAGATGCAGGCTCAGTTCGTTGATTTCTGGCGCGTCGGACAGCTTGGGATCGCGATCCAAACGCGCGACACACTACAGCTCAACGAGGCGATCGCCGGCGTGCGGCCTATCATCGATGGCCTCGGCCTGCGCATACTCGAGCCCGCCGTGGCGCACGGCGTTGCCGTGTTGAACGAGGTTCGTGGCGACTGGGATGGTGCGCTCGATGCCTACCAGCGGCAGCGGCAGCTCGACCCCGGGTCGCTCGCGATCAACCGAGACATCGCCCGTGCGCTTCGCCAGCTCGGCCGACTCGATGACGCGCTGGCCGCACTCGATGAGCACTTGCGCGCGGTGCCGATGTCAGCGAAGTCCAATCTGGAGGCCGCTCGTGTCCTCCTCGAACGCGGCGATACGGCCCGCGCACGCGACCACTTCGAGCGCGCCTCCCGTACGCTCAGCGACGCCGACGCCAGCTACCCGCTTCTCGATGACTTGAAGAGTCTGCAACCCTTGGCGCGAACGGCAGCATCGTCAACTTTCTGACGGCCCTCCAGCGTGCGGAAGACGTTCGACCTAATCGTCATCGGCGGTGGTGTTGCGGGGGCTGCTGCCGCGCTCTCCGCGGCGGAGACCGGAGCGCGGACCGCGCTCGTACGTGCGGGGCCCGGTGCGACCGCGCTGACGAGCGGCGCGTGGAATGGCCGGTTGCCGGAGCGCCTCGGCGGTGCGCTCGCCAGTGCCGGCGTCGCGTATGAGCCCTGCACTCGTGCGTTGCCGCATCCATCGGGCGACCTGCGTCCGAGCGATCACGCGCCGCCCTTGCAAGCACGCGCGCGGGTGGACGACGACGTGCTGATCTGTGGCATCGTCGGACTGGCCGGGTTTCATGCGCCCGCACTCGCGCGGCTGTGGGGCGAGGCGTGCGGCGTCGACGTTCGCAGCGCGACCCTACGCGTCGACGGCACACCGCGCGCCGGCTGGTCTCCGGTCTCGCTCGCGGCGGCGATCGAACGCGAACCGCTCGTCCTGGCGCGACCGCTCGCTGCCGCGGTGCGCGAGCACGAACGCGCCCGGGTCATCCTCCCCGCCGTGCTCGGTTTTGATGATCCGCTGCGCGTGGCCGCCATGTTGCGGGACGCGGCGCAGTGCGACGTCGCCGAGGCGCTCGCGGTGCTGCCGTCGATCCCTGGCTGGCGGCTGGCGACCGCGCTCGAGCGCGCACTGCGCGCGGCGGGTGTCGAGATCATTGCCGGACGAGCAACGCTCGACGAGCGGCCGAGCCGCGCGGGCGAGACGAGGATCGACCTGCTGACCGTCGAAACATCGACCAGCGGCGATGGCGCTGGGAAGGTGACCCTGAGCGGGGCGGCTTACGTGCTCGCAACCGGCAAGTTCGCCGGGGGCGGGATCCGCGCCGACACCGCGTTTCGCGAGACCGCGCTCCGCTGTCCCATGTGCGTTGACGTGGCGGGCCGGCGGTTTGATGCGGTAGAGCCACTCGTGGTGACGAGCGCGCAGCGTCTGGCGACGCAGCCGATCCTGGCCGCGGGCGTCCGGACGGACGAGGTCGGCCGGCCGATCGATGAGAATGGCGACATCGTGTACGAGAACGTATGGACGGCGGGCAGCGTGCGCGCCGGCACCACCACCGTCGAGCTGGGTCTCGGCGCAGCCGCCGAAGACGGCACGCGCGCCGCGACCCGCGCACTCGAGCAGCACGGAGCCGCGCGATGAGCTCGACCTTCATGATTCGGTCGGCGGTCGAGCTCGACATCAACGTCGAACACCGTATCGGCCCGACTCATGACTTAGCCTAGCCTAGGCGATCATCTATGCGCAATCGGCTGCTCGCCTGGTTCAACCTCGCCTATCGATTCGGCACGCACATGCTGACGCGCGTGCCCGCCCGCGTACTGCGCGATGGCCGTGATGCGCGCCGATTCCTCGGCGCGGTGGTGCCGGAAGGTTACATTCCGCTCGAGCCCGCCGAGCGCGAAGCGATGCCGTCGTTCATGGGCTGCATTCATTGCGGCCTCTGCTCGATCGCGTGCCCGGCGTTGCGCGAAGCGCCGGCGTCGGCATGGGACGAGGCGTGGTCGTTCGTCGCCGGGCCATCGCGGGCGATCGACATCACGGCGCTCGTCGCGACGCCGCCGTGCACGCGCTGCGCGGCCTGTGATGCGATTTGCCCGACCGGTGTGCCGATCTCGCGCATGGCCGCGCTCGTGACACGACTCTCGGCGGGTGAAACATTACACGCCGTCGATGAGCCAACGCAGGAGCGAGTATGAGGAGCGCCATCGCCTTTCTGGTCCTGTTCGCGGGAGCCAGCCCGACCATGAGTCAGACATCCACGCCAACGGCGCTCGATGCGACCGCGGCGCAAGGGCCGCAAGAGCGGCCGCGCGCACGTGACGCCGGCGTCGTGGTCGGCATCATGCAGCCCGGCGCGAAGAACGCGATCACCGATGTAGCGGGTGTGCGCGTTGGCCACACGACGATCGCGCGCGATTCGATCCATACCGGCGTGACGGCGATCCTGCCGCACGCCGGCAACGTGTTCCGCGAACGAGTGCCGGCCGCGATCGTGGTCGGCAACGGCTTCGGCAAGCTCATCGGTGTGAGTCAGGTCGGCGAGCTCGGCGAGATCGAGACGCCGATCCTGCTCACGTGCACGCTCTGCGTGTGGCGCGCCGCGGACGCGATGGTCGACTGGCTGCTCCGACAGCCGGGTATGGACGACGTACGTTCGATCAACCCCGTCGTCGGTGAGACGAACGACGGCGGGTTGAACGATATCCGCGCACGCCCGATCACGCCCGAGGACGTCGTGCAAGCGCTCGAGGGTGCGGGCGAAGGCCCCGTCGCCGAGGGCGCCGTCGGCGCCGGCGCGGGCACCATCGCGTTCGGCTGGAAGGGCGGCATCGGCACGAGCTCGCGCGTGCTGCCCACGTCGCTCGGCGGCTATGCGATCGGCGTGCTCGTGCAATCCAATTACGGCGGTGTGCTCACGATCAACGGCGCGCCCGTCGGCCGCGAGCTCGGCCGCTACGCGTTCCAGCGCGACGTCGAGGGTCAGCGTGGCGATCGCGACGACGATGCCGGCGACAGCGGTGTCAGTAGTGCGAGGAAACGCCCGGAGCCATTGCCGCAACCAGAACTCGAAACCCGAAACCCGAAACCCGAAACTCGAGCGCGCGGCGCGAGCGCCGACGGCAGCATCATGATCGTCGTCGCGACCGACGCGCCGCTCGATGCGCGCAACCTCGAACGCCTCGCAACACGCGCCCTGACCGGCCTCGCCCGGACCGGCGCGAGCATGACCAACGGTTCGGGCGACTACGTCATCGCCTTCTCGACCGCGCCGTCCGTTCGGAGGATCGCAGGCGCGGGCGACGCCGCGACGCGCTCGGCCGCGGAGCTTGCCAACGATGCGATGTCACCGCTGTTCCAGGCCGTCGCCGAAGCAACGGAGGAGGCGATCTACAACTCGCTGTTCCGCGCGCACACGGTTCGCAGCGGCGGGCGAACGGTCGAGGCGCTCCCGCTCGACCGCACGCTGGAGATCCTCGAGAAGTACGGCGCACTGCACGGTAGCCTGCGCCCGCACGGAGGATAGCCGGTCAGCTTTGGTCAGCCGGGTCAGCTTGCTCGCCGACCCCGGAGCCCGTAACTTCCGTCTATTCACCGGACTACGCGACCTACCCAATCCAGATCGCTGAACGAAGCGCCTCTCCGCTGCGCGGAAGCGCCGGTTGGGTGGCGGAGCGCCTCAACCCTCGCTGGTGGCCGCACCAGGGGCCTGGAAAACTGATGAGGAGGCCTGCGACGTTGCGATTCTCCGCTCATCGTCTCGTTTCGCTTCACCTGCTTCTCGGCATCGCGGCGTGCAACGGCGATGCGCCGCCCGAGCCCGGATCGCCCGAGTATGCGGAGGCCGTATCGGCTTTCTATAGAGGCGTCGCGGCCGTGCAGGTCGGCGAGAGCGCGCTGGCGGACTCGTCGTTCCTGCGCGTCACCGAGCTCGTTCCGAGCGAGCCGGCCGGTTGGGCGGACCGCGGCATCGCCGCGCTGAGCCGGCAGGAACCCGAGCGCGCGGCGCGATGGCTCGAGACGGCGCGCGAACTGGCGCCCGAGCACAGCGGCATCCAGTTCGCGTCGGCGCTCGCCGCGCGTGCACAGGGCCGCCTCGACGAGGCCGGCGAACACCTGCGCCGCGCCATCGAGCTCGATCCCGCCAACCTGCGCGCGCTCTATCTCCTGGTCCAGATCATCGAGCAGCAGGATCAGCCGTCCAGCGCCGAGCAGGCGGGCGATCTGATCGATCGGATCCTCGCGGCCCAGCCGACCAACCTCACCGCACTCGGCGAACGAGCCCGACTCGCGGCGAAGGCCGGCGACGCGGCAGCGCTCGCCGCGGCACTCGACAGCCTCGAGGCTCGTATCGACACCGTCACCGCTGCATCCGCGCTCGCGGCTCCGCTCCGGGACGCACGAGCCGCCGCGGCAGCCGGTGACGCGCGCGACGCGGCTGCTCCGATCACGTTTCT
>JBOHRM010000690.1:0-1948 GCA_050732715.1 Longimicrobiales bacterium | reverse complement strand
GTCGAGGACTGGCTCGACACCACGCTCCAGGCAGACTTCTACGTTGCCGTGCCCGACGCTTCGGCGTCCGCCAGCCCGGCGGCGCTCGACCCCGGCCTCGCCGGCCGGATCCGGGCGATCCCGGGTGTTGCGGGCGTGACCACGTACCGCAGAACCATCCTCGCCTCGGACCCGAACGCCGCAGTGAACGTACGGCTCGTCGCCGCGGATCTGTTCGCACCCCATCGCGCCGCGTTCCGCTTCATCGACCGTGACACGCGCGACGTCTGGCCGGCGTTCGACGCAGGCGCGGCCGTGCTGGTCTCGGAGTCATTCGCCTACCGGCACGGCATCGCCGCCGGCGATCCGTTGCGACTGCCCGCCGGCGCGAGTCGATCCACCTCACCCCGGCCCACGCCCCCACGGGCGAGAGAGGGTTCACGGACGTTCCGCGTAGCCGGCGTGTTCCGCGATTACGCCACCGAGCATGGCGTGATTTTCATCGATCGGCGCACCTATACGCGGCACTGGGACGACGACGCCGTGACTTCGATCGCCGTGTTCGCCGCGCCCGGAGTGGACCTCGAGCCGCTCGGGCGTGCGTTACGAACCATCGACGCGGGCGGCCAGGAAGTCGTGGTACGCACGGATCGCGCACTACGCGAGGCGACGCTGCGCGTCTTCGACCGAACCTTCGCGATCACGAGTGTTCTGCGCACACTCGCCCTGGTGGTTGCGCTGGCCGGCGTGCTGAGCGCGCTGCTGGCGCTCGAGCTCGAGCGCGGGCGCGAGGTCGGCATCCTTCGCGCCACCGGTCTCACCGCCCGCGGCGTCTGGGCGATCGTCGCCGCGCAAACCGGCCTGATCGGACTGGCCGCCGCCGTGCTGGCGCTCCCGCTCGGTGCGCTGCTCGCCTGGATCATGACACGTGTGATCAATCACCGAGCGTTCGGCTGGACGATCGACCTCACGCTCGAGCCCCTGACGTTCGTCGCCGCGGCGCTCTTCGCCGTCGTGGCCGCGCTGATCGCGGGACTCTACCCCGCCTGGCGCATGTCGCGGACGCCGCCGGCGTTCGCGCTGCGAGAGTTGTCGAGCTGATGCCGCGTGATCACGTGTCCCGAGCTCAGTGAGCGAGCGAGCGCCGAGAAATGGGTGAACCGCGGGCGCGAGCGACGCCGCGTGTCGCGGCCGTACTGGCGGCGGCAGCCGTGCTGGCGATTCTAGGCGTCGCCGGTCGGCAGTGCTCGCGGTCCGGGCCAAGCGCTGATCGGTACGGCGACACGGGAATGAGTCTCGCGGAAGCGCTCGGTACGGGCGACACCGCCGGCTACGCTCGCGCCTACGAACCACGGCCGTTCGACTTCCCGGAGGATCACGGCGCGCACCCCGAGTTCCGCACCGAGTGGTGGTACTTCACTGGCAATCTCGAGACTGATGTCGGCGCGCCGTTCGGATACCAGCTGACGTTGTTCCGCAGCGCACTCGCGCCGGAAAGCGGCACACTCGCGGCTTCCCGCCCCGGGGAAGAGGGCGCGGCAGCGAACGGCCGAAACTCCGCATGGGCGACGAACCAAGTCTACATGGCGCATTTCGCCGTCACCGACGTCGCGTCCGAGCGATTCTACGCGTTCGACCGTTTCGCACGCGGCGCCGCCGGCCTCGCGGGCGCGCAAGCCGGGCCGTTCAAGGTCTGGGTCGAGGACTGGTCTGGTGAGGCCGAGAGCCGGGCCCTGGCGAGTGCCACGTTCCCGCTCCGACTCCGCGCCGCCGAAGGCGACGTCGCCATCGATCTCGTCCTCGAGCGGGGCAAACCGATCGTGCTCAACGGCGAGCGCGGGCTGAGCCGCAAGGGTCCCGAGCCCGGAAACGCGTCGCACTACTACTCGCTCACGCGGATGCCGACGGCCGGCTCGATCCGGATCGGCGACGCAACGCACCGCGTGCACGGCGCGAGCTGGTTGGACCG
>JBOHRM010000689.1:0-2371 GCA_050732715.1 Longimicrobiales bacterium | reverse complement strand
TCCTGATCAGCAAAGGTCAGTCCGATCGACCAGGCGACCTCGAGGTCCGCAGTTCCAACCATCTCAACATCGGCTACACCTTGACGCAGGCCTTCCCAGAAACGTTCCGCCGCCGCACGATTCAAGCGATGTTGCAGCAACAACCAGGTCTCGACCAGAACATGATCGGAGGTGACGAGGCGGTCGCCGCTAGCGAGAATCTCTTTTGCCCGACCGTTGCTCCGGTCGCCTCGGTCCGCGGCGGCGTACCAAATCGAGCTGTCGACAAACAGGCTCACCGGCGCTTTCCTGGGCGAGCCTGATGCCAGGCCGATACGGCCTCGCCTGCCATGATGTCCCTGTCGCGAGCAACGTCCGATCCACCCGAATCGCCGAGGTCGAAAACCTGCGAGGGCTCGACCGTCGAGCGCGTTCTCTCCAAATCGCTCGCCAGGAGCCTCCGGATGTACTCAGCGAGGGACACGCCGAGTTGCGCGGCTCGCCCACGAGCCCGTTTCTGCAACTCCGAATCAAGGGTGATTTGCGTCCGTGTCATCATGATGTAGCCACCATTAACACACTAGCACACCAGGTGCTGTCGATCAAGGTGCTGCCGGCCAAGCTGACTGAGATTTCTGCCGCGTCACGGAGCACGATGTTCTCGTGAGAGATGTGCGTTCGGAGAAGCTGTGACCGTACATGATCTTGGGCAGACCAACGAGTTTGTGCCGCCCGCACTCATCGGCGTGGTGCCGAGTGGGTTTACAGGCGCGGAGCTGTCAGCGGTTGATCTGTGGCTGCCACTACACGCGGCCGCCTATCCGCTACAGGGCGACGCCTGGGTGGAGTCGCGCGGTTATTGGTGGTTGAGGGTCGTGGCACGTTTGGGTGACGACGTGACCGATGAGCGCGCGGCCGAGGAAGCGGCCGCCATCTTCCGCAACAGCCGCCTCGATCAGACCGATGTCGACGACGAGGATCCGAACGCGCGCATCATTCCGGCGTCCCTCATTGCGGCACGAGGTCCAGAACCGGCGGCCGAAGTGTCGGTTGCGCGCTGGCTCGCGGGCGTGTCGCTGATCGTTTTGTTGATCGCGTGTGCGAACGTGGCAAACCTGATGGTCGCGCGGTCGATCCGCCGCCAACGCGAGGTCGGAATCCGGCTCGCGCTGGGCATCACGCGACGGCGGCTGGTGACGCAGATGGTGGCGGAGGGAACGCTGCTCGCATCCCTTAGGCGGGGCGGCCGCACTGCTCGTGATGTATTGGGGCGGCAGCTTCATCCAGCGAACGCTGCTCCCTGACGTGGCATGGGGCTCCCCGTTGCATCGACGCGCCTTGCTGTTCGTCCTCGTTGCTGCCGTTGCGGCGGGACTGTTCTCGACGTTGCTGCCCGCCCTCCATGCGGCGCGGCAGGGTGTGGCCGGCGTGCTGAACGAAAGTTCCGGCGGCATCACCCGATCGTCGTCGCGGCTGCGCGCCGGGCTGTCCGGTTTCCAGGCGGCGCTCTCCGTCGTGCTGCTCATCGGCGCCGGCCTTTTCCTGCGCAGCCTGCACCGCGTGCACAACGTAGACCTCGGTTTTGACGCGCGCCACGTGCTCTACATGCAGCCCCGTCTCGCTGGTGCGTCGAGGCCGGCCCCGGACTTCTATCCTTGTATATTGGCCGCGACAGCGCGGACTGCAGGCGCGTCGTCGGCGTCGTGGAGGACTCCCGCCGCAGCCGCGTCACGGAGCCGCCGCGCATGATCTATTACGTCCCGATCGCGCAGGAGCTCGGCTTCGCCCCGGCAGATGGGGAATTTCGGAGCCGGAAGCTGCTGGCGCGGACGGCTGGCGACCCACGGCGAGTCATCGCTGCCGTCCATCGCGTCACGCTGGAAGCGGATGCGCGGGTCCGCTTCGCCGATGTCCGCGCGTTCCAGGACCTGATCGACCCGCAGCTTCGCTCGTGGACGCTCGGCGCCACCTTGTTCTCCGTATTCGGCTTGCTCGCGCTCGTCGTCGCCGCGGTTGGGTTGTACTCCGTGCTCTCGTTCGACGTCGCGCAGCGCACCCGCGAGATCGGACTCCGTTCCGCGCTCGGCGCGACGCCGGGCTCCGTCGTCCGCCTGTTCATCGTGCGCGCGCTGGCGATGACCGCGGCCGGCACCGCGGTAGGCGTTCTCGTCGCGATCGTGCTCGCAACGCGGATCGAGCACTTGCTCTTCGAGACCGCGCCGCGGGACCCGGCCACGTTCGCGGGAGTCGCGCTCGCGCTCACCATTGTCGCCATCATCGCCGCGGCGCTGCCGGCGCTGCGCGCAACGCGCGTCGATCCGAGCGTCGCACTGCGCGCCGATTGATCAGACGGCATTCCCTGGGGGAGGCATAGCCGCGTGGGGACCATGAC
>JBOHRM010000688.1:0-4548 GCA_050732715.1 Longimicrobiales bacterium | reverse complement strand
CCGCAGCACCGAGCGCAAGTACTGAACGAACGGTTCCGAGTTGCGGGTTACGGGTTGCGGGTTGCCCCTACCACCATCTGCGGAACGCACGGCTCAGCGGTGGGTCGTGCCACGCCTTGTGTGGCGACGCTGGTGAATCCGCAACTTCGATCCGTGGTTGGTGAGGCGCGGGTAACTAGTGGTCCGTGGCCGAAGTGAGTTGCGCATCGAGAGCGACGGGGCGCCCGCAGGGCAAGGCGCGGCGACGAAGGAATAGCAGCGCTATTTCGAGGAGGCACAACGCAGCCATGCGGGATGCCCCGTTGCTCGAATGCCAAGGAATCTCGGCCACGGATCACTAGGGGCAAGGGTGTGACGCCATCGGACATCGGAGCGGACCGAGGCCGTTCACGCGCGCGCGAACGCGGTGTCACGTTCGAGGGGACGGCGCCGGGTCCGCTGAACGCGATCACGGACGTCGACGGCGTCGCCGTCGGACATGCCACGCTCATTACGGGGTCCGGACCGCTGCGGGTGGGCGAGGGCCCGATCCGGACGGGCGTCACGGTGGTGCTGCCACGCCGGAGCGCGCCGGCTGATCCGGTCTTCGCCGGCTGGTTCGCGCTCAATGGCAACGGCGAGATGACGGGCGCGGCCTGGGTCGCGGAATCCGGCTTCGCGGAGGGCCCGATCGCGATCACCAACACGCACAGCGTCGGTGTGGTTCGAGACGCGATCATCGGCTGGCAGGCCTCGCGCGGCGCTCTGCGTCAGCCCTGGTCGCTGCCGATCGTCGCCGAAACGTACGACGGCTGGCTGAACGACATCAACGGGTTCCACGTGAAGCCCGAGCACGTTGCGGCTGCGCTCGACGGCGCGCGTGACGACGCCGTCGCCGAAGGCAACGTCGGCGGCGGCACGGGCATGATCTGCTACGGCTTCAAGGGCGGCATCGGCACGGCGTCACGCCGCCTGCCCGATGATGACGGCGGCTATACCGTGGGTGTGCTGGTGCAGGCGAACTTCGGCAGGCGCGACCAGGTGCGCATCGACGGTGTGCCGGTAGGCCGCGTGCTCGCACGTGAGTCGAACCCGTCGGCAAGCGACGAAACGCCCAGCGCACACGCAACAGGACTCGAGCGGGCAGATCGCGACCTCGGCTCGATCGTCGCGGTCGTCGCGACCGATGCGCCACTGTTGCCGCATCAGCTCGAGCGTCTAGCCCGTCGTGTCTCTCTCGGCGTTGCGCGAACGGGCGGCACCTCTGCGAACAGCTCCGGCGATCTCTTCATCGCGTTCTCGACGGCGAACGCGGGCGCCGCATCGGCGACGCCGGCCGCGGAAGTGCACATGCTCAGCAACGACGGGATCACCCCGCTCTTCGATGCAACGGTCTACGCGACCGAAGAGGCGATCATCAACGCGCTGTTCGCCGCGGAGACGATGATCGGCCGTGACGACCATCGCATCGACGCGCTACCGATCGATCGCATCATCGGGATCCTCGAGCGGCACTCCCGATCGTGAGCGGCAGACTCAACCCGTTGGGGCGGGACAGTCCTCCGTACGACGGGTGTAGGCGATCTGGAGGATGATCCAGCCTTCGGCGGCGCGGCCGAGTTGGAACGCGTCGATGCCGCAGTGGCTGAACTGGCCGGCGTTGTAGAACATGTAGGGAGTCCAGACGATGGCGAGGTCTCCGTCGACGCGGACGAGCGGGTCATGGAACCGCTCGTCAATGGTGCCGCCGGACGCGGCGATGCGGCGGACGAAGCCGTCGACGGACATCACGGCGATGGTGCGCTCGCTGTTTCGTGTTTCCGGGACGAACAGGGTGGCCTGAGGGTGGAAGAGACGGCGCACGGCGGCGCTGTCGGCGGCGGCCATGGCGTCGAATAGGCGCTGGACGGTATCGAGCACGGCGCGCTCGTCGGCGATTTGCGGGGGAAGTCTCGATCCTTGGATCACGCGGCGTTGGGCGAGGTCGAAGACGTCGCCGGCATCGAGGAAGTAATAGGGTTCGCCGCCGTCATCCGATGTGTTGTAGAAGGCGACGAGGCTTCTGCCGAGGACCTCTGCGCGGTTGCCGCGCACCAGGATGGCGGTGCCTTCATCGATGCCGATGCCGAGGAGGTCGGGGAAGGCCTCGAGCACCTCGAACATGTCTTCCTGGCGGTTGCGCGCGATGAGGTGCTGATCGACGGCGGCGTTGCGGAGCAGGCCGAGGCCGCGCTCGTGGCCGGGTGCGCGCATGATCTGGTTGCCTTCGGGCGCGCCTCGAACCATGTACGATGACTGGATGGACGCGCCGGCGGAGCTGCCGCCGATCACACCGCCGCGTTCGAGCAGTGCGAACAGCTCGCGGTGCGTGCGCGTGTCGAGATACGCGTCGGCGAGTCGCCATTGGCGTCCGCCCGGGATCCACACGCCGGTGGCTTGGCGTAGCGGCGCGACGAACGATTCGGAGTCGGCGACGCGTCGATCGCGGGTGTGCAGCACCGTGACCTGGTAGACGCCGGCCTCGTTGAACGGCCGGAGGCCCGCCCAATCGCCGCTGAAGTCATCGCGCTCGCTCGCGGTCGGGATCACGACGATGCGGGCGTTGTCGCCACCCGCGAGCTCGATGAACCGATCCATGATCTCGGGGCCGAGCCGGCCGCCGCCGGCGATGATGAGTGCGCCGTTCGCCGGACCCATCGTACGGCCCGTCGTTGTTGCGGCGCCATTCTGAGCGGCTGCATCGCGAGTCGTCGCAGACGAGATGACGAGGCAGGCGAGCAGCCACCGCAAGCTCCGTTTCGTTCGCCGTGATTCGGTCACCGGTCGCATGTTCCTCCTCTAGTCGCGCTCGCTGCCAGATTGACGCCACCACAGGATAGGGCGGGTTCCACGGGCGTGCAAAGCTGGCGGCTGCGAACGGCTTGATGCATTCCAGCCGTGGTCGGCCTTCGTGACCACGTTGCCCGATGGATTGACTCTCGAGCGCTTCGATTCAGGCCCCATGTCGCACGTTGCCGCGGCACCACCGATCGCTGAGGCCCGGGTGGTGGCAGGGCAACTCGCAACCCGGAACTCGCAACTCGGAACCTGTTTCTACTGTGACGGCGCCAGCGCGTGCGAGTGCCGGCCAGGGACCGCCTCATCCCTGGCTGTCACTCGATCAGGCTGGGTCAGGTTCGATCGGCGGCTTCGCGGTCCGCCTGGTCTTGGGGACGCCGGCCGCCCTGGTCAGCGGCGTCGTCGCGGCCTGCCTGCCGCGGGTCGGCAGCGTGGTCGCGGTCCTGCTGTTTGTCAGCTGCGCGGTCAGCGTCCTGACCGGCCCTGCGAGGATCGTCGTGCGCCATGTGGCCCTCCGTGTGGACTCGATTTTCTCACGGTCCCGTTGACCATGAGACGGTGCGCTTGTTGGCAAATCACGTTCCGTCAGGGCCTCGCCGGGCATCCGTCTTGTGCTGGCGGGGCCGGCGTGACAACGTTTCGCAGAGACCGGTGCGGGGCTCGAACGGCTGGGCGCCGCTGCCGAGTGCGCCCCGCGGGGTGTCCAAGGCAATGAATATCGAGGGGACTCGAGGATGACGACGGAATTGGGCGGCACAAATGGGTTGGCGATCTAGCCGTCCGGCGGATCCGGTCTATCGCGGCCGGGGCGGCATCGGCAGCGCCCGCACGGGTTCGAGCCGGCGGGTGGCCGTCCTATTGCCCGCGCTGTTGCGCGTAACCCTCGCGACACTGGGCGGCTGGGTCGTCGCGGTCTCGTCCGTCCTCGCGATCGCGTTCCTGGCCGGGGGTGAACGTCCGTCGTCGACGGATATGCGCGGCCTGTTCGGCGCGTCCCTCGTCGCCGTCGCTCTCCTCGTGCCGTTCGTCTACCTGCCGGGTTTGCTTTGGCTGCGATGGTTTCGGCGGGGTGTGGCGAGCGTCCCGGCGTTCGTATTGACGTCCGCGGTCGCGCTCAACGTGCCGGTATTCGTGCTGCTCGCGACGCGCGCCGCCCGTGCCGTCGTGACGCCAGACGAGGCCGTGATGTTCAGTGTGATCCTCGCCGCGGTCGGCGCGATCTTTGGCCGCAGCCTGGCGCGCGCGCTCGGCGCGGCGTCCGCGGCCGAACGTTCTTGATTCGCGGTCTCGCGGCTCACGAGCGCGCGGCGTGTAGCTCATGACTCGCCGGTTTCGGCGTTCGTGAGAGCAGCCGGCTCACAGCTCCTCGGGCTCGTCCCACGTCTCCTCCCAGAACCGGCTTTCCTCGTCGCGGATCGTATCCAGATCGAGCGGCTCGTCATCGACCTCGAGCCTGCCCTCCTGTTCGATGCGCTGGATCGCCTCATCTGTCAGGCGCTCCGGCTCGCCAAAGCCGGCGAGCCTGCGGCGATACGCGACTGCTGCCGCCACGGCGAGCACGCCGAGCAGCACCCCAAGCGTCAGACTCATCGCGTTGCTCTCGGTGCGGACCCCGTGTCTCCCCATGCCTCAGACCCCGACGCCGCATCGTTGTGCCGCGCGAATGACGCGATAACTAGTGGTCCGATTCCGAAGTAACGTGTCAACACCGAGAGCGGCGATGCGCCCGGG
>JBOHRM010000687.1:0-13681 GCA_050732715.1 Longimicrobiales bacterium | reverse complement strand
TGTCAACACCGAGAGCGGCGATGCGCCCGCGCGGCAAGGCGCGAGGCCGACGGAATAGCCCGGCCTATTTCGAGCGCCGAGCAACGCCGCCGCGCGGGATGCAGCGCCGCTCGAATGTAGCGCGACTTCGGAATCGGACCACTAGCTCGGCAAGCCCGGACGAACGAGAATCGCGATTCAACAGCGATGATGGAACTGAAGCGAACGGGTTTGGCGGACGTCGCCTCGCACAACGCCGCCGCTGGCTTGGTTCGACTAGCAGCGCCGCGACTGCCATTGCCGCCGCCGATGGAGCGACAACCTCCCACCGTGGAGACCGATATGGACGCAAGGAGGGCGCGTGGGTACGGCGTACTCGTAGGGATGCTCCTGATGGTTTCCGCCAATGGACTCCATTGGTTCATCACACCCGCTGACCTCGAAGCGTCGACCATCCGCAAAGTAGCGGTAGTCGCTCAGGTGCTCGTCGCAGCGGCCCTCGCGCTCTGGGTTTGGCGACGGGCCGGTGATGCGTAGGCGACACACACAGCTTGACTCGCACCGCGATGGCGCGGGGTGAGCTGTCCTTCTCGGAGGCTCGGCGCTTTCGCGTGTCGCGACGGCTCCTCAATACGGCGACGGTCGAGATCGTCGGGCTGGTGACGGAGTATGGACCCACGACTGGCGCAGGTGCGCAACACCTTCTTCACGCCCGATGTCATCGCCGAGATCTGCCGCGAGCTCACGGTGCCTTATCATGTCATCGGCTATCGCTACTGGTGATCGGCTCACGACGCGCACACGCGAACGCGGAAACCATGAGGAAGCTGATCCTTTCGATGATGGTATCGCTCGATAACCGGACCGCTCGCGCCGACGGCGACCTGGGCTGGTTTCGCACCGACGGCGATTTCGAGCTCGATATGCTCGAGCTGCTCCACAACGTCGACGGCATCCTGCTCGGGCGTGTGTCGTACGAGCTGCTCGCCGCGTACTGGCCTACCGCGGGAACGGCGAACGCTGAGGAGGCGCCCGGCGGTTTCACGAGCAGGGAGCGGGAAGTCGCGTTCGCGGAGCGCATGAATACGCTGCCCAAGATCGTCTACTCGCGGACCATGGACCATCCAACCTGGGGCCCGGCCAAGGTCATGCGCGAAGTCCTTGCCGACGACGTCGAGAAGATGAAGCGCGACGCGAACAAGGATCTCGTGCTCTTCGCCGGCGCTACTTTGGCTTCGGCGTTCATCAACCTCGATCTGATCGACGAGTATAGGTTGATGGTCCATCCCGTTTTGCTCGGCCGAGGTCTTCCGCTGTTCGAGGATGTGGCGAAGGAACACCCTCTGAGGCTGATGAGAGCCAAGACCCTCAGTTCCGGTGTCGTCCTGCTTCATTACGAGCGCGAGCTCACGGTAAGCCCCGTGCTTTCCTGACGCTCGTATGCGCCGATGTCGATGAAGTCGCCGATCACGCGCGGGTTACCGTCCAGGTCAATCGGATTGCCGACGCCGTCAGAGGGAAAGAGCGCGAGGTCGGTGTCGGGATCGCCCGCGTCGATGGCGGGCGAGGCGTCACGTAGGCGAAGGTTGCCTCCCCAAAGCCTCAGGAAGAGCGGGTTGGCGGTCAGCGAGTTCGTGGCTTCGAAGCCACCGCCTTCCACGATATCGCCCGGCGCATTTGCCGTAAAGGCTGTGGTGAAGCTCGATCGAGCTGCTTTCATCATTGAAGATCTCCCGTCCTTCGTCCTCCCCGATCAGATGCCCCCACACAATGCTGTTGAGGAGAATGGGGGCGCTTTGATCTTCGTTGAACAGCCCTCCGCCTGAAAGCTCGGCGATGTTGTTGGCAAAGGTGACATTCGTGAGGGAGGGCGAGCTTCCGCTGTTGAACATCCCCCCGCCGCGCTCCGCGGAATTACCCGTGAACACGACGTTCGTAAGGATAGGATCGCTCCCGATGTTGAGGAGCCGCCACCTCTTCCTCCAGAAGAGTCAGTGAAATTTTCCAGCTTTCGGCTCGAACATCCCCCCTCCCATCACGTCTCCATGTCTGAAGGCAGTCCGACTCGCAGCGACGCGGCCTTCCGTGTCTCGAGCCGGGCGTCCGTAGAACAGCACCGCGTCAGGATAGGTCGGCACCGTCAGGCGCGACGCGCCGCAGCGTCAGCCGGCGTACTGCGCGGTCACCTTGCGTGTGGAGAGTTGGGTGTGACGCTTCTCGGGCGGACGCGTTTTGGATATGTCCAGGTTCGGAGGAACAGCATGAAGTGGGCGGGCATCGGCGCCGTGGTCTGCGCACTGGCCTATGCTGCGGCCCCTGCGCGGGCGCAGAACGCGCCTTCGACGGATAGCACGACGACGACCGGGCCGATCGTCCAGACCGGCGACGTCGAGCTCTTCTATCGTGTCTACGACGCCGCGGATGGGCGACCGACCGCGGAACAGCTCCAGCGCGACTACCTCGACCGTGGTTCGGAAGGGCTGCACCTGTTCGCCAGGTCGCGAAACATCACTGGAGAGCGGATCGCCGAGACCCTGGCCAAGAACCCGGCGCTGTACGCCGATGCCAAGCGCTGTCTTGCAGTTCTGCCACGGGCGCGCGAGCGCTTGGAGGCCGCGCTTGACTCGCTCGGGCGCCTGTACCCGGCGGCGCGCTTACGGCCCGTCACCGTCGCCATCGGCCCGGGCAAACCGGTGGCCGTGGGCGCGCCTGACACCGGCATCCAGGTCGGGCTGGAAGCCCTCTGCGCTACGGATTGGCTCAACCCTGACGTCGAGGACCGCTTCGTGTACGTGCTCGCCCACGAGTACATACACGTCCAGCAGGTGCGGGCGGACGCGATCGCCGAGAAGGAAACCCCCACGGTGCTCGATATATCGCTGGTCGAAGGAATCGCCGAATTCGTCGCGGAGCTGATCGCCGGTCAGGTGGCCTACTCGCGCACGGCGGCGTCCACCGCGGGCCGTGAAAAGGAGATCGAGACCGAGTTCGTCGCCGATCTCGACAAAACCGATCTTTCCGACTGGCTTTTCAACGCCACCCCGGAAACGCCGGGAGACGTCGGCTACTGGGTCGGCTACCGCATCGCCAAGGCCTACTACCAGCACGCCTCCAACAAGCGCCAGGCGCTCCGCGACATTCTGGAAATGTCCGATCCGAAGGCGTTCCTGGCCAAGAGCGGTTGGTATCCCGGCATCGAGCTGGAGTAGGTGCCCATTGCGCAGAATCACGTCTTGTTCATCCAGACGTCCCACGTAGCCGGGCCGGCCTCTTCATCGCTCAGCGGCAGACGCGCCAGCTTCAGTGCCAGCTTCATCTGGCCGTGGTGATAGCCCTCGTGCCAGACCATGTGCTGGAGCAGGAGGACAGGATGGTCGTAGTGAAGGTCCATCTCCCCGGCTGTCTCCAGCCTGCCGTTCACTGCGTCCCGCACCACCTTGGCGCTCTCGGTCAGCATGTTCGCGATTGTGTCGCGGTCGCGTTCGTGCACCCACTCTTCGTCAGGTAGGCTTTCGGCGAACTCGGGAGCGTCCTCGAGGACGAATACGAGCCGCACAAAGTGGATATGTGTGAGCATCTCGGCGATGGAGGGACTGCCCTCCATCGCCTTGGCCTCGAGTCCGCCTTCCGGGAGCATACGGAGCAGGTTGACCAGGATCCTGTTGTTGCGGTCCCAAGAGTTCAAAAGAGCCTCGAGCAACCCCTTGTCCGTCGCGTCAAGCATAGCGTTCCTCCGATTGATGGGAATGCGCGGTGTTAGGGTAACGCTCGCTCGCTACGGCGCCAGCGGAACCGCGTCAGCTACCGTCACGTCAGGGTCAGGCCATACGCGGGATACTTCTCCGTCCCTCCGAGCTCCCTGCCAGGCTCAACAGACGAGGATGATCTTCTCCGCACGACGTCAACCTCTGACCTTGACGCCGCGGGCTGCAACCGCCACTCTTACCGTACCTGGTACGGGGAGAGTCCATGGACCCGAAACAGATGGATCTGCTCCAGGGCACGCTGGATGTGCTGGTGCTGCGGACGCTCGTGGCCGGTCCGAAACACGGCGGCGCATGATCGGGTTTTCGCGCCGGGACGAGCGAGACATTGGGCTTGACGTGGAGGCGGAGCTACGGTTCCACCTCGAGACGCGGATCGACGAGCTGATCGCTGACGGGGCGTCGCGCGAAGCTGCCCGTGTGCAGGCGATGCGCGAGTTTGGCGACATCGAGGACGCCCGCAGGTACATGGCGGATATGGACCGGGCAACACAACGGTGGCGCAGGCGGAGGGACGACATGGGAGATTTTCGGCACGACGTCAGATACGCGATGCGCAAATTGCGGTCCTCGCCGGTGTTCGCGGTGACAGCGATCGCGACGCTCGCGCTCGGGATCGGGGCGACGACGGCGATCTTCTCGGTGGTGAGCGGCGTGCTATTGCGCCCGCTGCCCTTCCCGGCGCCCGAGCAGTTGTATCGCGTGTACAGCGCGAACACGGCGACGGGGAACACGCGGGTTCCGATCTCGTCGCCGGACATGGAGGACTGGCGTGCGCAACGACGGCGGCTCGCCGATGTGGGCGGGTACTGGTACTCGGAGGGGGGGAGCGGCCTGGACCTGACGGGAAGCGGCGAGCCGCGCCGGCTATCCGCCGCCTTCGTGACCGCGGGATTCTTCGGCACGCTGGGCGTGACGCCGCGGGAAGGCCGTCTGCCGCGCGAGGAGGAGATGGTTCGAGGCGGCGCGGATCACGTCGTCGTCCTGTCGCACGGCTTCTGGCAACGGCAGTTCGGCGGTTCGACAGAGGTGATCGGGACAACGCTGACGCTGAACGCCGAGCCATACCAGGTGCTGGGCGTGATGCCCGCGTCGTTTCGCTATCCGTCGGAGCGGGTCGACGTTTACGTGCCGTATTCCTCGATTCCCGATGAAGCGATCCCGCACATCCGGCCGGTCCGCATTCTCACGGGCATCGCGCGAGGCGGCCCGGGCGTTTCGATCGACGCGGCGAGGAACGAACTCACAACGATCGCGGGGCGACTCGCGGAGCAGTATGACGAAAACCGTTCCTACGGTGCGGTGACCGTCGAGCCTCTGCGGCACGCGATCACGCGCCCCGTGCGCGGAGGCCTTATGGTGCTTCTCGGCGTCGTCGCGGTCGTGCTGCTGATGGCGTGCGTGAACATGGCGAGCCTGCTCCTGGCACGTGCGACGATGCGAGGTCGTGAGATGGCGACCCGCCTGGCTCTCGGCGCCGGGCGTGGTCGCATCATCCGGCAGTTGCTCACCGAATACACGGTGATCGCGCTGATCGGCGGAGCGGCGGGCCTGGGCGTGGCCATGCTGATGCTGCGCGGACTCCTGCTGCTGGGCGCCTGGCAGATTCCGCGCTTTTCGGATGTGCATATCGATGGCGGTGTCCTCATCTTCGCGTTGGGCGTTTCGGTCGTCACGGGCCTGCTGTTCGGAATCGCGCCGGCGCTGCACGCCGTGGCGCACGGGCTGCAAGAGACGCTGCGGAAAGACGGTCGTGGCGTTGCGGGCGGCGAGGGACGGCGGCTGCGCAACGGGCTCGTCGTCGCCGAGGTCGCGTTGGCCGTCGTGCTCGTGACGACTGCCGCGCTCATGACGCGCAGCTTCATTGCGCTCCTCGACATCGATCCCGGTTTCCGTCCCGATCACCTGCTGGCCGTCAACTTCACGATCAGCACCGCGCGCCACGCCGACGATGCATACACGACGTACTATGGGCAAGTCATCGACGCGGTGCGCTCGCTCCCGGGCGTGACCTCTGCGGGCGCAGTGAAGGACGCGCCGTTCCGCGGGACGGGCGAGAGCTGGGGTTACCGCGTCCCCGGGCAAGTGCTCGGGAGTGGCGAGGATCCGCCGTCGGCCATGGTCCTGCACGTGAGCGACGACTACTTCCGAACGATCGGCGCGCGCATCGTGGAAGGTCGCGAGTTCAGCGAGCGCGACCGGTCCAACGCCCCGTTCGCGGTGGTCGTGAACGAAGCGCTGGCGAGACTCGCCTATCCGGACGGGAACGCCGCGGGACGCTCCCTCGTTCTGGATGATGACAACGTCCCGATCCTCGGCGTCGTGGGCGACATACGGCAGTCCGCCATGGATGAGGCCGCGGATCCCACGATCTACGTCAACAACTTCCAGAACACGCGTATAAAGGTCACGCTGGTCGCGCGCACGAGCGGTGAGCCGCTTCTTATGGTTCCCCGGGTGCGCGACGCCCTATGGGCGCTCGACGCGGAGCAGACGGTCACGTCGATATTCACCTATGACGACATCGTAAGCGACGCGCTGGCGAGGCCGCGGCTGCTCACGGCGCTGCTCGGATCCTTCGGCTTGCTCGGGCTGGTTCTCGGCGCCATTGGAATCTACGGCGTTCTCGCATACGCGGTGAATCACCGTCAGCGTGAGATCGGTCTACGCATGGCGCTGGGCGCCCATCCTCGCTCAGTGCTGGGCATGATCGTGCGTACGGGCCTCGCACTGGCCGGAACGGGAATCCTCATCGGGCTGGCCGGCTCGTTCGTACTCACGCGCTACATCCGCGGCATCTTATTCGGGATCCAGCCGACGGATCCGTTCACGTTCACTGCCGTCGCTTTCCTGCTGCTGATCGTGGCGCTGGCGGCGAGTTGGATACCGGCAAGGCGCGCGGCTGCCGTGGATCCAATGCAAGCGCTTCGCTACGAATAGCGCTGTGTGCCAAGGGTGGCGAGTACGGCAACGACGTCAACTTCCCAGGTTCGGTACTACTCCGGGTAGCCGGACACGATCCAACGATCGAAGACGGCGATGCGCTCTTCAGGCCAGGCGCCGTCGCACGGCATCGACCCGTCTCGGATCCGGTGGAGGATCGCCCGAGCGTGCTCCCGGACGTCGTCGTACGACCAGAGGTCGAACGCGAACCGCATCGAGCGCCGATCCCGGGCTCGAAACAGAGGCTTGATGTGGGCGGCAAAGCTCGGCTGCTCGTCGGGATTCGGCAGCGGAGGGCCAGGGACCTCCTCGGTCTCGTCTCGTGGCGCGAGTGCTGAGACCCGGCTTCCGGGGGGCCCCGCGGCGGTGTTCCAGCCCCACTTCGGCATCGGCATGTCCAGTGGCGGGCGAGAGTCGGGTTGGGAGTTCTCGACCGCCAGGCGCGAGCCCCATTCGATGTACGAGTGGAAGGCAGACTGGAACTCGGCGTCGTTCGGGATCCCCGCATCCGCGGCGGCCTGGCAGATCAACGATGCCCAACGTGCCCTCTGCGCCTCGGTCAGACACTTGCCCAGGTGCTCGCCCAACATCCGATTGTACCCGCCGTACTGATCGCTGTAATCGCTCGGCCCGCCGAACACCTCGGCGAGCCATTTGGCGACACGCTCGGGGTGGTCTGCCGACATCCGGGCGAACAGCGGGGCGAGCAGCGGATCGTCGGGGACGTATCGCTCATAGAACAAGCGGGTCATGCGCGTGAGCGCCGGCAGGCCGCCCACCCACTCGAAGATCGTCGGCTCGACGTCGGCATCGGGGACCGGGTCGCGAAACCCGACGTAGTAGTGCATGCCCGAGCAGAACGGCTTGTTCTGCGACGCGCCGCACCGACAGAGCGCATAGTGCTCGAGCGAAGCTCCCTCCGCGCGCGGAACGCCATTCCCGTGGCTGTCAGTGAGTGGGAGGCCGCCAGTGACCAGGTAAGGGCCGTCCCTCGATACCTCGATCGCAGGCTCGCGCGGACGGTCGACGTGGTCGCGTGCTTCACGCCCGTCGATCGCGTAGCTCAACGCGCCAGATGGGCAGTCCCGGATCGCCCGGATGATCTCGTCCATCCGCCCCCCGCTCGGCGTGACGAACGGCTCCGAGTCGGCGTGAAAGACGGTGGCCAGCCGATCGGTGCAAAGGCCCGAGTGCTGGCAGATTCCCCGGTTGTCGAGCACGGTGACCTGCAAGCCGACGTGGCTGTCACGCCGATCGGGCACGCGCTTCGGATCCTTCTCTCCGCTGAACCCGATCTCCGCATGGGTTCCGTCGCAGAACGGCTTGATCTGCGAGCGGCCGCACCGGCAGAGCGCCATTTGGGGCCGTGCGGGAATCGACTCGCCCAACCACGTGCGGATGTCTTCGGCGTTCGTCACCAAATAGGGCCCGTTCTCGGCGACCTGGAGGCCAGATGCGACGCCGACCTGGAGCTCGCGCAGCTCGCCGAGGCGCGCATTGGCGACCACCGCGTCCACGCCTGGTGTGAGCCGGCCCGCGAGGTCCTGGAGCGCGGCCGTGGCTTCGATGACCTCGATCGGCACGTCGTGGCCCGCGCGAATGCGCGTCGCCGCTTTCGCCAGCTCCCACAACCGGTCTGCGAGCTCGGCCGGCGCCGGCGTACCGGCGGCCGGCGGCTCCGGACCTTCGCTGGCCACGCGGCTCAGCGGCCTGATCACACTGGTCCGGAGGCGCGCCACGACTCCGTCCGGCCGACCGTCGTCCTCGCGTGCGTAAGCACGCACCAGCGCCGCTGCCTCACGAAAGAGGTCGGTCACATGGTCGTGAGACTGGCGCTCGCGAGCGTCGGTAGATCCGCTCATCGTGTGCGTCACACGCCGAGCGATGCGATGACGAGCCGCGCGACCGGCTCGCCGGAGTACTGCTGTTGACCCTGATATCTCATAATTCCCGAGAACGATACCGACGGCGTGCCGAAACTGGGGCCGAAACTGGGCACGCCTCCTATGCGGCTATCGGCATAGATAGGCCGTTTCCGTCATACGGCTGACGCGCGTGCGTCAGCCGGCGTCGCTTCGCCGTCAGATCGGTCTGCCATGGCGTCAGGAACGGAGCTTCGTCGTCGTTCTTCGTAAGGAAACCGGAATGGAGCGCAAGGCATGACCATCCGTCTTACCACACTCGGTGGCCTGCGAGTGGTAGGAGATCACGGCGAACTCGAAGCAGTGTTCGGCCGGCGCCTGCGCGCGGCGTTGTTCGTATACCTGGCTGTCGAGCGGCGCGCCGCGCGTGCTTCGCTGGCCGCTCTGTTCTGGGCGAACTGCCCGGAGGAGCAGGCGCGTCGCCGACTACGGCAGGGTCTTTACGATCTACGCAAGGTTCTGGGCGACGGTTGGATCGATGCCACGCCGCACGAGGTGCGCGTGAGCACGGACGTTCACGCGGACGTTCATGCCTTCACGGCGGCGCTCGAGCGCGGAGACCCGGAGGCGGCGGCCAGGCTCTACGGTGGTCCGTACCTGGAGGGAATGTATCTAGTTGATCAGACGACGTGGGAAAGCTGGGTGGACGGCCGGCGAGCGGAGTATGCCCGGTGTTTTCGCAGGGCCTGCCGCGAATGGCTCGAAGCGCGTCGGGCCGCGGGCGACCTGAGGGGCGCAGTACAAGCGGCGCAACGCTGGGTAGCACCGGACCCGTTCGACGATGAAGCGCAGCACCGCCTGATCGAGGTGCTGGCGGAGGCGGGCGAGCGCGCGGAGGCGATCCGGCAGTACGAGACCTACGCGCGGCTGCTCGAGCCCGAAGGGCTGCGGCCGCTCGATCAGACGGCAACCCTCATCGAACGCGTACGATCCGAACCGGCTACGTGGCCGGATCAGCGGGACGAACGGCAAACGTCGCCACCGGCCGTCACACTGGACGTGTCGCCTTCAAAGGTCGGGCGGCCGGGCCCGACGGCGTTGATCGACACCGGCTCGCCCCCCGCCAATCGCCGATCCAACCGACGGCGAGCTTCGTTGGTGCCTGCGGGGATCGGTGCGCTTGTCGTGCTTCTCGGTTTGTTCTGGCTCGTATGGGCGCGTGACTCGGGGCAGTTGCAGGGTACGCCCGTGCGTGACGGTGCGCCTGCGGAGGGCGAGCGGATCGTGCTGGCGGACTTCGCGACACCGCGGACCGATCCCGCGCTCGGCGCAGTGGTCACCGACGCCCTGCGGATCGACCTGCTGGAGGCAGAGGCCGTGCAGTTGATCGATCCGGCCGAGGTGAGAGAGGTCCTCGCACGCATGCGCGTCGAGAACGATAGCGCTCTGACGGTGGAGCGTGCCCGCGAGGTGGCGGTCCGGAGCGGAGCGAAGGCCGTGCTCGAGGGGGAAATCGCTAAGGCGGGAAGTGGTTACCTGCTCACGGCCGCGCTCCGTTCGGCGCGATCGGGTCACATTCTGGTTGCATTCCGCGAATCGGCGGAGCGTCCGGACGAGGTGATCCCGGCCATCGACCGGCTGAGCAGACGGATCCGGCGGCGGGCGGGCGAATCCGTACGCTCGATCGACGCCGCTCCGCCGCTGGCGCGCGTCACCAGCGCCTCGCTCGACGCGCTTCGCGTGTACGGCGAAGCAACTCGCGCGTTCGAGCGAGCGGAGTACGCTCGTGTCATCGTGCTCCTGGAAGAGGCCCTCGAGATCGACCCGGAGTTCGCGATGGCCTGGCGGCTGCTCGCGCTGACCCTCGGAGGCGCCGGCTGGGATCGGGACCGAGAGGTGGAGGCTGCCACACGGGCCTACGAGCTCCGTGATCGCTTGAGCCCCCGCGAGCGCAACCTGGCAGAAGCGCGGTACCACCGCGGCGTGACGCGCGACCACGGTGCGACGGTTGCAGCGTATCGCCGAGCGCTGGAGCTGGATCCTCACGATCCTACCGCGCTCAACAACCTGGGCGTCATTTACCATACGCTCGGCGACTTGGAAGCCGCGGCAGACCTCTTTCATCGCGCCGTAGGACGACCCAACGCTTCTGCCACCGCCTACTTGAATCTCGTTCGCATCCTGCTCGGCCAAGGCCGCCTCGACGCGGCGCGGGAGTGGGCGGATACCCTGTCTGCTCGGTTTCCGGACAACCTGTCGACCGCGGAGGCGCGTTTCTGGGTTCTGTTTCGACTGGGTGACGATGATGGAGCCCGAGACCAGGTCGAGCGGACACTCTCGGACCCGATGCGCTCGGCGAGGGAGCGGGCCTGGGCGCACGACCGGATGGCCCGGCTCGCGCTCCGGCGCGGCCGGCTAGGCGAAGCCCGAGGCCACATGCAAGTAGCCGAACAGATCGTACAGGATGCGGGACCGCCGTACAACCCGCTGGCGTGGAGGCTCGGCCGGGCCCACGCCGAAGTCACGGTTGGTGATCCCGAGCGGGGTGTTCGTCTCCTGCGCGAAGGAGTCGAGTCGGACCGGTTCGACGAGACCTCACCGTCCGAGCGGCTCCACACCATGCAGGGAACCATTCTCGGGATGGCGGGGCGGCCCGCGGACGTGGAAGCGGTTCTCTTGCGATTTGAGTCCGATGTAGCGGCCGCGCTTCACGCTGAATACCGCGCGCGCACGGAGGCGGTCCGGGCATTCATCGGCCTCCACCGCGGAGACCCCGGCGCAGCCGTGCAGGCTGTGGAACGAGCACGCGCGATTCAACCCTGCCGGTTCTGTTTCGCCGAACAGATGGGTTGGGCACTCCGAGAAGCGGGACGACTGCGCGAGGCGGCGCAGGAATGGGAGGTCGTCCTCGACGGCAAGGACAGCTCTGTCGACATCGGGTTCCAGCTCGCGCAGCAGCTCTGGACCCTCCAGCGCATTGCGCCGCTCTACGAGCAGCTGGGTGACACGACGCGTGCACTCCACCACTACCGTCGCCTCGTCCGGCTATGGCAAGACGCTGATCCCGAGCTTCGACCCCGTGTCGAGCACGCCCGCCGGCGGATCGCCGCGCTGCGACGGGAATGAGCGTCTTGGCAAAGCCCCATGAAGACGCCGGGCTTCACGCCATTGCAGGCCGTCATGCGGTTACCCAATGGTCCACGGGCTGGGATAGGAATTCGTCCACGGGGATGCCGTTGCCACCGATCTGATCGCCTGCTGCACCATTTAACTCAGAACATTGCGTAATACGGGAAGCCACTCGCGCAACCAGCACCCGCCCGAAGCGCGCCTGATGACGGCCACGGCGCCAGCGGTCTTGCGCGCTAGCTAGATAGAGATATGTTTAAATCGGTAACGGTCTAGAGGCGACTCGGCGCGCCTGGAGGGAGCCGGCGCGCGGGGGGGCGCGAGCGAGCGACAATAAGGAGAGGGAGGATGGCACGAATCCGTATGACCTACGCGACTGCGCGCGTGCTCCAGGCGTTGGACGAGGGGATCCGACACGGGTTCGACATCGCGGTGGCGACGGGTCAGCGGGGCGGCACGGTCTACCCGATTCTGAGGCGCCTCGAGGAGGACGGGCTCGTGGTGTCTTCGTGGGAGGTGGCGGCGATCGGGCGGCGCGAGGGGCGTCCGTCGCGGAAGTACTATCGGCTGCTGCCGCCGGCGAGAGCGGTGGTGGAAGAGGCACGCGAGCGGTTTCCGTTCCCGCTGCGCGGCGGTTCGGCGTGGCAGCCGGAGCGCGCGAGGCGAGAAGATCGGTTCTCGGTTTCCGGTTGAGCGGAACGGGAGGAGGTGTGCGATGGTGAGATTGAGCTGGGCGCGTCGGGCGCTGCGCATCCTGGGCCGTCTCGTGCCGCGGCGCGAGCGTGGTGAGTGGTTGCTGGAGTGGTCCGCGGAGCTGGATCACGTCGTGGAGCGCGGCGTCGCCGGCGGCCGTGCGCGCGTCACGCTCGGGCGGCTCGTGGCCGCGGCGGAGGACGCGCTCCGTTTCGGGCTGAGCCGGAGGGGGCGTGGCGCGCTGGCGGGCCTCGCGTACGATGTCCGCTTCGCCCTCCGTTCGTTCGCGCGTAGCCCGCTCTTCACGGCCGCGGTGATCATGACGCTCGGGTTGGGGATCGGCGCCACGACAGCCGTGTTCAGCGTGACGGACGCGGCGGTGCTGCGCCCGCTGCCGGTGAGTGATCCGGATCGCCTGGTGATGATCGTTCCGCAGGCGGAGGGCGCGCGGTTCGTGATGTTCAACCCTTTGTTCGAGGAGATTCGGCGGGAGCAGACGTCGCTCGCCGGGATGTTCGCCGTCTCGGATGAGCCGTATCTCAAGGTCACGCTCGATTCCGGCGCCGCGCCGGAGTACGTGCGCGGCGTAAAGGTCTCCGGCAACTACTTCGAAGTGCTCGGTGTGACGCCCGCGGCCGGGCGGCTCCTCACGGATGCGGATGACGCGTTGCCCGGCGAGCCGGGCAGTGCTTCGTGCGCCGGCGTGATCAGTCACGACTTCTGGGACCGGCGCTACGGCCGAGAGGCTTCGGCGATCGGACGCACGGTGCGTGTGGGGACGGAGGCGTGCACGATCGTCGGCGTCGCACCGCCGGATTTTCGCAGCCATCAGCTCGGTTTCGCACCGGACGTCTGGCTTCCGCTCCGGCGTTTGAGCGGCCGAGAGTTGCTGGGCAACTATCGCCTGGCGTTCTACTCGGGGATGATGGGGCGGTTGCGTGATGGCGTGAGCAGGGAGCGCGCGGAGTCCGAGCTCACGGCCCTCTACCAGCGGGCGGTGGCGAACGCGCCTCCGGATCCCGATGGCGAACGCGTCGAGCCCGCGGACTACACGATCCGTCTGGCTGACGGACGGAGTGGGCTCGATCTGCTGCGACGCGAGTTCGGCCGGTCATTGGCACTCGTCCTGGGCGTCGTCGTCATCGTCCTGCTCATCGCGGCGGTCAACGTCGCGACGCTCTTGTTGGCGCGCGGCGCGGCCCGGGAATCGGAGCTCACCACGCGCGCCGCGCTCGGCGCGAGCCGGTTCCGGCTGATCCGCCAGCTCGCGCTCGATGGCGCGGTGTTGGCGCTGCTCGGCGGCGTTGCGGG
>JBOHRM010000686.1:0-17044 GCA_050732715.1 Longimicrobiales bacterium | reverse complement strand
GTGTGCGTTCTTGCTTCAGGGGGCGGGAAAGGGGCCTCCACTTGTTTCCGCCCGCGCAGCGCCATCCGACGAGCTCGGAATCGGTCTGGTGTGAGGCGGCGCCAACCGCCACGACTGAGACAGCAGGACCGACCTCGAAGCGGAATCCGTGACGGCAGTGCAGCGCGCGAACGTCATGCTCGCGGAGGCGCGGGCGGCCGAGGAGCGCGCTGATGCGCTGGTGCGGCGTATGGAGGCGATCGAGCGCAACGATGCCCTGAAGCGAGGTGCCCGATGACGAGACATCGCTACATGCCCGCCCCCATGTTCCACAGCGCTGGGTACGGGGGTCGGGAGAAGCTGCACCCCGTGCACCCCGAGGAGGTCCTGGCCGAACTGCGGCATCGGTTCTACGGCCTCGACAAGCTGGCCTGGGCCGCCTGGGCGCTGCACGAGGCCGAGGAACGCGGCGCCGACGACAAGATCGACACAGCTGCGCAGCCGGACCTTGAGCTGTGTCATGCGTTGATCCAGTTCGGCCAGGACCTCAGTAACGCGGAGCAGGCGATCGCGTGTTTCTTCGACGGCACGGAGTGCGCGAAGCGAGGTGCATCATGACCGCGCGGCGAACCTTCCGCACCGACACGGCCATCCCTGAGATCGGCGCGTTGCCTGGCGACATTATCGTCGTCAGACCCGACGATCCGGAGAAGCCCGTCAGCGTGGTTCGTCGTGTCGACCGCGAGGACGTGCCGGCGTTCCTGCTAGGGCCGTATCTGCGCGTGCTCAACTGAAAGTGAACCACGGTTCACACGGAGCGGGTCGACCCGCGAGGGCCGACCCGTTTCATCATCTCGGCCAGCGCCGGTGCCTTTCGCCCGGCTGCGGACCCGAGAACCAGAAGAGTCCGTGCCGGCTCGGAGATCCGCAATAGATCCGCGAGTGGATCACGAAATGGAACGGCGCCGAGAACACGCACATGGAGAGCGTGAAGGGCGGCCTCTCCGCCGCCACGAAGCGCGCGGCCGTCGAGTGGGGCATCGGTCGGTACCTGTACGGCATCGAGGAAGGCTGGGCGAACGTACCGACGGCGGCCGGTTCCGCGGGCAGATGAAGGACAGCAGCCGCTTTCGCTGGGGGCCGCCGGAGTTGCCCGTGTGGGCGCTCCCGCCCAATGAACGAGGTCGCTCGGAGCCGCAACAGCCGCGTAGAAACGGTGCACAGCGCCCAGACGCCTGCGACCGTCTCCGAGGCCACCCACCGTGCCGTTCGCGGCGCAGAGCGAAGCGCGTGGCGCCACCCGACACGAGAACGGCGCTGACATACTCACGCGACGGCTTTGTGAGCTGCGCTGATCCGAACAGGTTGACCGTCGCCTTCATCTTCCGAGCGCTACCGGGCGGCCTACGCGATCATCCACATAGACTCGTCCCAGGAATCCCCTGCCAGCCAGTCGACAGGTCAAAGCGCGCCGGGTCGAATCCCTGATCGGCGGCCTCCTCGATCCGAGCCCGCGTCTCATCATCCGGGATGGCCACGCGCTCGGCATAGAGCTGACGTAGCACAGGGACCGCTACGTCGCATGCGGAAAATAGTGCATCGAGAGCCTGATATGATGCGACAGTCTCCGTCTGGTATTGCTGCGCTCCCTCGATCGTTTCACGCGTCGTAACCGGTTGCTTTATCAACAAGACGAGGAGCCTGGTGATCTGCGGCGACTCCCTGGGTGACGTGCGAAGAACCCGACCCAGATTGTAGATCGCATCCCACTTCGATTCCCTAATCGTAGTCTGCTCATAAATTCGTATCAGGCGGCTTGGTATCTCCTGCGCCTGCAGTGCCGTTGTGCGTGGAGACCTGGCGATGAGGCTGAGTTCCGTGAAGGCCGCGTCCCGCGCACTCTGGTCGGCCCCTCCACGGGCAATTCGCTCGAGAGCATCGAGGAACTGCTGCCGTTCCCCATCCGTATATCTAGCGTAGTTCCCGTCCATCTCGAAGGCTGACCGGATGTTTATCGAACGAATATCGCCTCTCTCAAGCCTCGCGAGCACCTCAGCCGACTCCGGCGCTCTCTGAGCGCTCACATCGATCGGCGCGATTGCGCTAGGAATCCAAGTCCCGAGGATCAGGGCGACGAGCCGGGCAGTTCCGTTCCGTACGAGCATACCTATTAGGTCTCCGTTTAGAATTTTCTGTTCGTATATCCGAACTCATTCCCACAGGGGGCACCCTCATCACACAGCCATATCCACCACCTATTACCAGCGCCGGCCCAGAATATTTGCCCGCGCTGGTCCGGCTCAGGAGCGGCTTCGGCCCTCAGCCGCTGCTGGACCCGCACGTGCTCCGTAATTAGACAGTCGTTGAAATTTTGGCGCCCCGGGTCCGCCGTGAAAGGACCAACACAATGCTCGGTTTTGGTGTATAGGTTGTTGGTCGGCTTCATCAGCTCGATTCGCCCGTTCTCCCAGTGCTGTTTTTCGTGCTTCCTAACCGCACTCCAGAAGGTGCCAAAATGTCCCACTTGCTTGCACACGGCGTTGAAGCTATTGAAGCTCGCCATAGCCGTTCCGGGCTTTGAACCGCAAGCCGCTGCCTGGGCGGAATCTGTTAACGGGTAAGCCAGATCTTTACCAGGATGAGTCCGCGATGTCCCATGGTAATACCACGTCGGATTTCGGATATACACGCCGAACTTGTTTGGGCCTTCCTGCGGGACCTCGATCTCGTAGCCCGTCCCGCCCTGGGGGTCGATCGTGAGCGGGTAGCATCGGCCTTCTTGGGCTGCCTTGTGGGACCCGGCCCATGCGATAACGCCATGCGGTCTCGTGCCAGCGTAGTTTGTGCATCCCTGTTCTTCAAAGAACTTCATCGAGGCTGCCCACGCGCTCTGTGTGAACCTACCCGTTGTTCGTGGTTTGACCTCAATTTGCGACACGCCGGTTGCAGGTATTCCCTGCACCATCACATCCACTCGCACTTCGCCAGACTCGATCAAAGGCCCTTCCCATTTTATCGAGTTGGAAGACCAGGTATTGGTAATGGTAGCTCCCTTGAAGGACCACTTCGACACGCTGAACGATCGGGCACCAGGGACTCCGACGGTACATCTTCCCATGGCTCCCCTCACAATGCCCACGTCGCACGCAACCCTCACCTGGAACTCATAGCATCCCGGAAACTCGGGCGGAAGATCGTCACAGCTGTCGTCCCCTCCACCGCCTCCACCGCCACCTCCTACATCACGAACCCAGCCGGGGGCAGTCGGCCATGAGATCGGCCAGATCGGCGGTGGGGCCGGGGGCGGCGGCGGATCGGTGCCGATCCCGTCGAGTTTGCAGACACAAGTGTGTCGACCGGTTGATGAATTGAATTCGATGTCGCACAGACCGCCCATACACTTTAGGTCGCTGGCCAAGACATAGGCTTCATCCGACGGGAACCGGTATTCGAGGCCACTGAATTCGAGCTGATCATCCTCCGGGATCACCAGCTCGGAGCAGCCAACCGATAAAGCTGCGAGGACGGCGATGGCCGGGACAGGCTTCAACACTTCTCGACCGCATGCCAGCACGCACACCTCCCTCTGCCAAAGGGTTCACAACGCTGACTGCGACTCGCCACACATCCGACTCCGCGATCGCGCCCTACACCTATAGGTGTCGCGAGTCGGCCGTTTGGTTCATTCGCGGCGCGAACACGACCCGGATCGCCCCTATTCTCGTTTTCGCATGGGCCGCTCGATGCCCATTACGCCACGGGCCTTCTTCAAGGCCCCATGGACCCGACTCTTGACCGTGCCCTCAGGGATGTCGAGGTGTTCCGCGATCTCGCGTATCGGCCTGTCCTCGGGGAAGCGCCAACGGAGCAGGTTGGCGTCGGCAAGCGGCAAGCCGTCCAGGACCCGATGAGTCAAGACGCCGGCAATCACGCGATCCTCGTGACCTCGGTCCGTGGCATCGGTCGGAGGCTGCTGCTCGAGGAGTTTTGATCGCCTCCGCTCGCGCGTGCGCGTGCTCACGCCTGACTTCTCGATACAGCCCGCGAGAAAGCCGAACCAGTCGCCGATCGGCTCGCCACGCTGCCAGCGATACAGAAGAAGCAGGTACGCGGCCTGAACGAGGTCCTCCGCATCGGGAAGCGGGTAGCCCAGGCGAACCGCGTAGGCGACCAGCCGCTCGCGAGGACGAACCTTGAGGCGTCGGACGTGCGGACCGGCTCGGTACACTCCGGCCCTGGACCGATCCCATGACGATGACGGACTCCCCGAACCGCACAGCATCATGCACCTCGTTGCTGAGTGGCAAGCACACGATGAGAAAAGGCCATCTCGATGTAGCGGCCGGCGCGTATCAGCCTTCGCGCGTGATGTGTCTCTCTAGAAGCGTTGCGTTGCTCGACGGGACGTACAGCTTGACGTGCGGAGCCGTCGGATGACAACAGCCGCCGCGTGTCTAGGCTTACACGATTGGCGTCGGCGCGTCAACCTTCACGGATCAGCCGGCGATCATTTCGCGATCATTTGCCGATAACGGCGACGGTCATCCCATTGCTGTTCAAGCGGTTGTCGGCTTCTCGGCTTCTCGGCAAGGAGAATGTCACGATACAGCAACGCGCGCTCTGGAGCGTGCGCGCGCGAGCTTTGGCGGAACGGGACAAGGTGCCGACGTTGTGCACAGCGACGGTAGTCCGGCGCCGGCAGGTGTCTACTGAGGGGACGGGGCCTCGAGGAATCGCCTCAAGTTCGCCGCGATCGTGGCGATCGGCAGGCGGTACGCGTCGCGCTGCGCTTCCTTCATCCATGCCGCCATCACGAACCCGTCCTCGAGCGTCAGGTCCGGAGGCCGCGTCTCGGCGAGCCGGTCAGCGATGTCATCCATGTCTTCGACGCCCGCGAAGAATTCGGTGACCGCCCGCTTCAGCTCGTCGATCATCGCCAGGAGGGTGTTCCGGTCGAGCGAGCTGGCGCCGCTTTGCAAGTCACCGACCAGGTCGACGCGGCTGGCCTCGGCCAGCCGGAAGAGCCGCTCGACCCGATCGGCGGGGTCCGGCAACGCCTCCAGGAACCGCTCGATCTCGCTGTCGGCCAGGAGCCCATTGAGTCCGAGCCGGAACGCGTGCGCGATCTCCCGCGCATCGTCGTCGGTCACCGCCACCACGGGTTGTTGCGGCGGGTGATTAGGGCCGGCCCCGGCCTTAGTCCGCCGCCACCACGCTTGCCGTAAAGCGCCCGCCACTGCGAGTCGACCCGACCGACCGAAGTGTCGCAATGCGCGTCGAGCTCGGCCTGGCGCATCTGCTCGTTCCAGGTCGGTACATCAGGCTTCGGCCGGCGCTGCCGCGGGCGGACCCAATTCCAATAGACGAACGCGTCGCCCTTGTTGGTCGACCGCCCCAGTCGCGCGCGTATCTTCTCCTTCGGCTCGACGATGATCATTCCGCCGCGGGTGGTAAACTTCACAGTCGTAAGGTCGTCGATCAGCTCCGGATCGTTCGGCAATGCAACGCGACCAGCTTGAAGGTCGATGCGAGCCTGCCACCAAAGCTGGTCGCGGAAGCAGCGGTACCGTTCCTCCTCGATGACCGCGTCCGGCAGCTCAGCATCCCCAGCGGCGTCACGCCACCGCTCCCGGTCCGCCTTCTGGTAGGCGCGCTCGCCGCTGTTCAGTGCGCGCACATACTTGCCACGCCATTTCAGCTCGTTGACGGTGCCGGCGCCGACCCCGACGCTGTCCACTCCAACGTGCCTGGGCAAGATCCCGTCCGCATCCATTCGTGCAAGCACCGTCCGGCCAAGCTCGTTTGAATCAGGGCAAGGGAACGAGCGGACGCCGAGACAGCACGCGCCTTGACCCTCCGCGATCGCGCCGTGGTCGCCGTTCTCGGAGTTCGCCACATCCACTCCCAGCGCCTTCTCGCCTGCCCTGAGTGATAGGTCCGAGTACCGCGCAACGGCTTCCTCGCACCATGCACGCCTGATGAGCGCTTCAGTAGACTGGTCCGGTGAGATGCCCCTGACCCGCGACCGGAACCGGGGACTGTGCTCGCCGTTCTTCTGCCGTGCCCGGTCGATGCGTTCGGCCGAGACGGCACCAGGCACGATCGAGGGGTCATCGCAGACGACGTTGGGATGGTCGAGTGCGCTCGCGCGCACGTGGACAACCCCAGGTGAACGGCAGAACTGATGCAGCTGGTCGTGCTGGTGGTCCGGGTTGCCGAACGCGACGCGGAGGTTGTGCGGTGCACGACACGTGTTCTCGAAGGCGGCCATGATCGCCGGGTGGTTGCCCGGCGTCTCCTCGAAAACGATCAGCATGTGCTCCGCGTGGAAGCCTTGCGCCTTCGTCGCCGAGCCTTCGATTTCCTCGGCGCGTACACCGGCCACGAAGCCATGCGCGGACCAAACGTCCGAACCCTTACGCATGCGGATGCGCAGCGTCGTCAGCTCGGCAGCGGGAAACATGCGCCGAAACCGAGGCCACAGCCTGCCGATCTCTTTCCAGATGTGCAGCTGAAGCTGATCCTTCTTCGGCGCTACGGTCACAACCAGCGAGTCCTCGAAGCATGCCAAGAACCAGAGAACGAGCAGCGCTCCGGCATACGTCTTTCCCGTGGTTGTTCCGGACTCAAGCCCTGCATCCTGCCACTCGACCAGCGCGTCGAGCACACGCACGAGCGGGTCAGGCGTGCCGTCCCACTCGTGGGCTTCGTAACCGGGATTGTGTGACCATTGGATTGTGTGACGCGGCACGCCCATCTTCTCGACCATCCAGTCGAGCGGGCGCTGCTGATACTCGACATGTGGGTTCGAGCCGCTCGTGCCGGCGAACAACTCGCCAAGCCCGAGGTCCTCACGGTCGACCGGCCAGAGACTCGCGGTCATTTCCAGACGTCGACCAGCCGCTGCTTCAACGCCGTCGCGGCCTCTGGTTCGAGAACCTCCTCGATGATCTCGATCGTGCGTTGCAGGCGAAGCCGGATGTTCTCGACACTAACGCGTTCGCCCGTCAGCCCGATCTTGGCCATCAGCTCGAGGGCGCGGAGGCGGTCGGCCGAGCTGATCATGTTCGCGACCGCAGCCTCGGCCGCCTCCTCGATCTTCTTCGCCTGCTTCCCGTTGCCCGGAGGTGTATACCCGCACTTCGAGCACGTCCAGAGCAGCGGCATCTTGACCGTGCCATCCGCGATCTCTTCGAGGATCGGCACGCGCTCCGACAGCGAGCCGCGCACCCGCTGGCGGATCGCCGAGACGTTGCCTAGGCCGCCGACGTTGCCCTTCACGCCGCGGCGGAGCAGCATGCCCTTGCCGTGCTTCGGCACGAATCGTGGATGGTTCTCCGGCGCCTTAGCGCGGCGTACGTCGCGTTCGGGATCAGGAAGTCGGGGTTTTGCCATCTCTCAGTTACCTACCTGCGTACTCGGCCGCGGCCGGCAGCCTTCGCCGGATCGCAGCGGCAGCGATACGAGTCATCTCGCGTCCGAGCTGGTCGATCCGGTCGCGCTTGTCCTCGGGCGTCATGTTCGGAGCGCGGCGGATCATGTCGAGCTGGGCACGCAGCTCGCTGAGTGTGCGCGCCGCGGCTTCGAGCTGCGGGAGCCGTGCGAACTCGTCCTGTCGCTGCTCGGCCACGCGGCGCGCCTCGTCCGGCTGTCGCGATTCCGCCAGGAAACGGAGCGTGCTCCGCGCTTCGCGGGCGTCGGCAAGCGCGTCGTAGAATCGCTCGATCGATTCGCTCGACGCGCCCGGCGTGCGCGCGACAAAGCCGCGCAGCCCGGGGATGTCGGCCGCGGTCGGAGTGGGCTCGGGCGGGACCCCCTCGCCGGCCAACCGGCGCCCTGCTCTGACGCCGGCGGTCACAGCCTCGCTCGCGATTCGGCCAAGCCCACCCGTCCAGGACTGATAAAGGTTGTCGATCTTGAGCGGCGAGAATCCAGTCAGTTCACCCGCCCACTTCGCCGCCTCGCTCGTGCGCTGCGACACCTGATACTTCGGCTCGACCTCCTCAAGCCCGCGCGGCACGATCGGCCGGCCGAGGAAGAACGAGTAGTTCGTCACGTTCTCGACGAACGGCTGGAACGCCTGCGGCAGCTGCACGAGCCCGGCGCTGGCGACCAGCTCGCTGAGCGTACTCGTTACGGCCCTCGGGGTCCTGCGTGTCCGCCCATTCGAGCAGCCGCTCGGGGACCGACCCGAACACGAGGCCCGGCTCGAACGGCTTCGGGAACCGCAGCCACGTGCCATTCGGCAGCTTGACCAGCCAGAACAGGTTCCGTTGCCAAAGCGGGATCTCCCAGTACTCGGGGTCGTCGCGGTTGACCGCGTACAGAAGCAACGACGGCAACGTGATGCCCGTGATCGCACGAGCTGTGACCTCGAGCGGCGCTTCCTTATACGCGCGGAACAGCCGGTCGTATCCTTGCAGCCGGGCGTTCCAGAACGCCGTGATCAGCCGCACCGCGTTCGTCTTGGCGCCGTGCCGCGCGTAGTCGGTGCCGATCTCGCGCGATGCGAGGCCGGCGTACGCTTGCGCCTCGCGCGGGTCGAGCCCCTGTTCCAGCATCGCGCGTTCGGCTCGCGCGTACTCGCCCAGCCGTGTCGAGTATTCCATCAGCTCGCCAAGCGCGCGCAGCCCCTCGATCGGGTTCTTGATGACGTTCGCGACGCGTGCGCTCGGCGTGTCGGTCAGAGATTGGAGCGTCTGGCGCATCGCCTTCCGGTCCATGGACGTGAGCGCGCTGCTCGCGCCGCCCGATGCCTTCCAACGCCAGAACGTGTCGTCCTTGCCCAGGTAATGGCTCATGCCGCGCGCGAGGTCGACGAACGGCTTGTAGCCGGACTCACTCGTGATGTACGCCCAGAGCTGATCGCGGAACGGGTTGCGGCCCAGGAATTCCGGCGAGAGGATCGCGCCGGCCCGCAGCGTGCGCGCCGGGATCGACAGCAGCTTCGTGAGTGCGCTGGTCTGCTCGGCGTCGAGCGCGTTCAGTGCCCGGTACAGCTCGGGATCGACTTCGTACCACGCGCGTTTGCCGTCGCGCACCACGCTGATGATGTTCTCCTTGCGGAAATAGTCACCCGGCTGGAAGACGGTCAACATCTCGTCGGCGACCTCCCGGGGCAGCCGCTCCAGCTCCTGCACGGCTTCATCGCCGATCATCTCGGCCAGCTTCTTCCGCATCGCCGACTCCGCCTGGCCGAGCCGCAGCTGCACCGGCTTGATCGGCGCCGGCAACTGTTCGATGAACCGGCCCGCGCCCTGGTGTTCGGCGAGCTGCGCGAGCGCGTTCGAGACCTGCTGGCGCCGCGCGGTCTGGACGTACAGGTACGTGTTCTTGATCAGCGATTCGAGCGGGTCGACCACGTCCCGGCCACTGCCCTTGATCTTCTTCGTCGGGTTGAAGATGTGGCCGAACGTCCGGCTCCCGCCGCCGAGCGCGTGATCGTTGTCGAGCACGCGGTAGAACGGCACGTAGTTCAGGTTGCGCTCGCGGATCAAGGCGTATGTGTCATCGCTCAGCACGCCGCTGTCGCGCAGGTAACGGAGCAGGCCGTCGTTGTACTGCTGAAGCTCATCGAACGCCGCGCGCATCTCCGGATCGGCGTCGTAGCGGCGCACGATCTCGTTCGCGTCGTCGATGCGGAACCCGCTCTCGATATCGCGCTCGTGCAGCTCCTGCACGCGGCGTGCGGTGGCGTAGCGGCGGAACTGATCGATGCGGTCGGTGACCGGCTCGAGGATCTGGCGCAGGCCTTTGCCGCTGATCTCGCGCGTGTCGAAGTCGATGATGCCACGCTCGAGGAACACCTCCGCCTCGTCGGCGGCACCGCGCGCGAGGCGCGCCAGCGTGATCGCGTCCTCGTCCAGCGAGAGATGCGCCTTACCGCCGAGGATCGCCTCCTGCACGCGCTCGAGCCCGGTCATGTCATCGATCACATCGCGGCGAAGCCGGTAGAGCGCATCGTCGATCGTGGCGGTGCGCGGCTCTTCCTTCGTCGAGATCTTCGCGTCGAGCCGCGCTTCGGGTCCGGCCTCGCGGTAGACGCTCCAGTCGTCGCGCGCCTTCTGCAGCGCACCGCGGACGCCGCTCAACCCGTCGAGCCGGTCTTCGACGTAGCGCAGCAGCTCGGGCGCCTGGCGGGGCAGCACGTCGGGGTTGTCGATGTAGCGGCGCCAGAACTCGGCCCAGCCTTCGGCAAGCGACTGGTCGCTGATGCCGCGCCCAAGCTGCTCGAGCTCGGCCGGGATCGTGCCGGGAAGGAGCGCAAGCTGATCGTCGGTCAGCCCACCCTTCACGGTGCCGAACATCGCCGCGTGCAGGTCGTGACCCATCTCGTGGCCGAGCGTCGTGATGTCGCCGGCGCGAGCGAGCCGGATCACCCGGGCGCGGGGTTTGTAGATGCCGAGCGCGGACCGGAGCAGCTTGCCGCGACCGAGCTTCCCTACACGCACCGGGACGCCCAACGCTTCCGCGAGCCCGCGCTGGATATCCGACGGCCGCGGCGCCTCGCCTTCCGGCCCCATACGGAACGGCCCGGCCTCGGGCAACGCCTCGGACATCGGCCGCGGCGACAGCGGACGCGCACCTCCGGGACCCGCTAGACGGCGCTCAAACATGCTGGCCTGCGGACCGGCAAGGCGACGCCGGGGCTGCTCGGCGCCCGTTTCCCGCCGCACGCGCGCCAGGTCCTCGGCGTCCATCGCCTCGCCGCGGCGTAGCAATGCCCGCGCTTCCTGGTATGCGACGACCTGATCGGCCGTGGCCGTGCCGCGTTGGACCTTGCCTTCGAGGAACGAGACGGTCTGGCGTGCCTGTTCGATTGCGGCGCTCAGGCCGCGGGCGGGTTGTGGCGCAGCGAAGAGCGAGCCCTGTTCGAGCTGCTCGACCTGCTGTTGTGCGTTGAAAAGTTCGCGTTGTGGAGTGAGTGCGCGGGGCGCTTCACCGCCGCGCCCGCGCGGAATGTCTAGGCGGGCTTCTTCTGGCGGAGCGCCTCGACCTCGCGTTGCCGGCGACGCTCCCGGCGCTTCTCTGCGAACTTCCGGAATTGCTCGTCCTGAAACCGCTCTGCTGCGGCCCACCCACTCGAGGTTTCCTCCTTCTTCGAGGAGCCGCGGAGCTTGCCCTCTCGGGACGTCATTACTGTACCTCCTGTAGCTGGTGACTTCGGGCAGACGCTTCAGGCCCTGGAAGGCTTGGGCGGGCCTGTCGCCCACCTCCTCCAATATATAGTCGAAGTCCACGTACCGTCCAGTGTCCAGGAACCGGCGGTAGGCACGTTTCGCGGCTTCGAGGGCTGGCAGGTCGTTCAGGATCAGGTGAACATCGTAGCCGTTTTCCGATAGGTCACGAATCGCGAACGCCACTTCATCGAGATCGCCGCCCACTCTCGGGTAAACGAAATTCTCGCCACGCTCTATGGCTTGATCCAACAAATGCTCGGCGATGTGCGCCGATTCCCGGTGCACGGCGCCTGCGCCGCGGCCCTCGTCGTATTCCGGAAGCAGCTTCTTCACCTCATCTGAATCGATCAGCCGTGCACGATTCTGAACGACGATCGGATCGGCGAGCGTAGACTTGCCTGCGGCCGGCGGCCCGATGATCACCCACGCCTGACGGTCCTGCGCGATCGGCCCATCGAAATATGCGTCAATCTCTTCCGCCGTGAGTCCGGGACGATCCGCATCGTCGAGCAATTCGTCGTGCTTCATCGCGGCGTCCGAGTAGCCGGTGCTCTGGTCGAGGCGGCCGGCCGTTCGCTCACGCAATGCTGCGCGTTCCGGCGCCGGCGTCTCACCACCGAAGGCGTTCCATGTGTCGCGGGGATCGTGAGGTTGTGCGGTAGACTCGCGTATACGCTGTACCCGCAAGTCCTCGGCAAGTGCACCCTTCAACTCGCCCTGGGTCCGCGCTTGGAACGCCCGCTGCTCAGCGCGCCGCGCCTGGGTCCGTTGCAATGGCCGCAGGCCCTCCATCGGGTCACGCGGTGCAACCCGACGCGCCAACGCCTGCGCTGCGGCCTCGCGTGCGTCGCGCGGCGGCCTGCCTTCGGGCGGCACGAGCGCAGCCTGTTGCAGCGGTCCGCGCAGCCGCCGCCCTGCCGCCTGCACCGCGGTCGGCGGCTCGAAGCCGAACAGGTCCTCGGCCTGCGTCTGGCGTGCATAGGCCGCCGCATCGTCCGCATAGCCCCGAAGCGCGGCCGTGACATCAGCCTTCGATCCGGTCTCGATCAGCTCGGCGAGCGCGACCGCCTGCGGGTCGTAGGCACGGCCGAGTAGGTCGCCCTGACCGACGAACTCCCGCACATTCACCGAGCCGGCCGCACGCGCACTGGCAATGATGTCGAGCGATTCACGCAGCGCCGGCCCGATGTCCCAGCTTTCGACGGTGCTCGCCCGGACCAGCGCCGGCATGCCATGCTCGATCTTGCGAAGCGATGCACTGGTCGCACGTGATACGACATCGGCATCGCCGATCGCCGCGACCTGAAGCATCCGTTCGACGAGCCGCTTGCCTTCGTCCGTGACGCTGCCGGTCGCCGCGTCGACGTATCGCGCGGCCTCGGTCTGCGTGATCACGCCATCCTGAACGAGCTCGTGCAGGAAGCCGCGGCCGTCGGCGGTCTCCAGGTACTGGCGCAGTGTCGCATCAGGTGGAAGCGTCTCGGTCAGGTGCGCGAGCGAACGGTCGGCCGTACGCAGTGCGCCCGCGCGCGTCGCCGCGTCGGACAGCACGTCCTTGGTCTTGCCCTTCGGCACGTCACTCGCCGCGTTCAGCCGGCGCAGCATCTCGATGTCGGTCACATCGACGGCGGGATCCGCGATCTCACGCACGAGCACGAGCTCACGCATGCCGCGAACCTGCTCGGGGTCGATGCCAAACTGCGCCGCGCGCTCCTCGAGGGCCTGGCGGTAGTCCGCGTAGCGTTCGGGGTGCTCGCGCGCTGCGCGCTGCGCCAGCATCACCCGCTGGTTGCCGGCGACCGCGACGCCCTGCGGCGTGACGACCGGCGGGCCACCGCCTACATCGATCGTCGGATCGAGCGCGAGGTCCGGGTCGTACCGTTGCGCCTGGGTGACGACCTGCTCTTGCGCGGCGCGGCCGCGGGCGCCGTGATACGCGCGACCCTGGATCTCGGCTGGGTACCGCTCCGGCGGCTGCGGTTGAAACGTGAACGGGTCGTGCGACGGGGTCAGCTCGTCGGCCTCGACCACGCGATAGCGCGTCTGGATGCGTTCGCCGGAGCCGGGGAAGAAGGAAGCCTCTTCCCGACCCGCAGGCCGGCTCGCGAACGGCTCAGCGACCGCCGCCGTTGGTGCGGGCGCGGCGATCTCGGGTTCGCGAGGGGTGACGGCCGGCTCAGGCACCCGCGGCGCTTCTGGACGCACGGATGGCGTTTCCACCGCGCCGAGGGGCGCTGGCGGCATAGCAGGCGGCTCACCGGGTTCGTCAACCCGACCACGCACTGTGCGACGCGGGACCGCCTCAGTCGTGCGGCGGAAGATCGGGCCGAGACCGGCGCCGAGACCGAGACCGAGCGCGAGGTTCGTCAGCCGCTCGCGGCCAGACTCGCTCTCATACGCCAGATCGATCGGGATGCCTTCGATCGCGCTGGTCGCAGCTGCCACGGGCCGCGACACCGGGACGGCAGGATCGAACGCGCGCAGGGCACGACCCGCACGTGCAACACCCGGCGCCTCCGCGGCAATCTCGGGCGCGGCCAGCCGTGTGCCGAGCCGACCGAGCGCGCGACCCTGTGCAGCCATCAACGTCCCGGCACCGTACAGCGTGCCGGCAAGCTGCGCGGCGCGCTCGCCGGTCGTCGTCTCCGGCGCCTCCATGATCTCCTTCGGCGACCGCAGCTCCTCCCCGGTGATCGCTTCTGCGGCTGCGTGCAGCCCGCGCGCCGGCAACCCGCCCGCGAGCTTCTGCATGCCATAACCGGCATGGCCGGCGAGACGCATCACGTCGCCCGTGCCTGGTAGCGGCTCGATCGTGCGCAGGAGGTCTCTGCGGCGTTCGGCCTCGGCTTCGGCAGCCTCGCGCTGCATCTCCTCAACGCGCGCAGCTGTCGCCGCGCCGATTGGAGCGGCACGCATCGTCGGCGGCGCTGGTGGAGGGGCCGGCGGCGGCGCAACCGCGGCCGTGACATCCGCTGGCGCGGTCAGCCGTTCCTCGGGCGCCAGTGCTGTTTGTGGCGGCGCCTCAGGCTCGGGCGGCTTGATAAAGGACTCCGGTGACGGCAACGCCGGCCGCGTGATACCTGGCACACCTACCGTCGATTCGACCAGCGCGCCAGCAGCGCGACCCAGCTCGATATCGCGGCCGACTTTCGCCGGCTCGAATGCGGGAACGGCTGTAGAGACGGAAGCGGCTGGCGTTATCGTCTCGGGCAGTTGCTCGCCGAGACGCACGCCCTCCAACCCGACCTCGACCAGAGAGCGAAGCCGGCCGACACGGGGATCGGCCTGCGGCTCCGGTGCGGCGAGTGCCGAGGGCTCGTCGAGACCGTCACCGGAATCGCCGAATCCGAGCAGCGAGCGCAGCCGCCCTAGCCGCGGATCGACCTGTGTCGCCATACCTCAGCGGCCGAGCAGCTCGGCGATCTCCGCGGCGGAGTAGCCCGCGTTAGCCAGGTTCTGACGGATCGCAGCGTCGCTCATGCCCTGGCCGCGGGCCGCGCGGACCAGCCCCTGCGCGCTGATCATCTCCGCCGGACCCGGCGCGCCCGCAGACGGCGTCACCCGCGCTGTCCCGGGCGGAACCGCGATAGCGCCCTGCCCCGGCGATCCTGTGGGTGTGGGCCCGACGGTGGCCGGAGACCTCACGATCGCGCCTTGGCCCTGCGGCGACGGTGCGTTGGCCCCACCGCCAACGGCTCGTGGGCCGGCCAGACGCCGCGCCGGCGGTGCAGCCGCAGTCGTTGCTGCACCGGGCGCTCCGGCAGCGGGTCGGTCGCGGTTCAACAGCATGCTCAGCAGGTCACGCTGCTGGGCCGCCCGCTCGAACGGCCGCGGGGGTGGCGGTGCAACGCCCACAGCGGCGCCCACACCGAACCGATCCACGGGCTGGCCGACCGGCGTGAGGCGTTCGGTCCCAACGGTCTGATTCGCGCGGGAAGCGATGCCGCCGGCTTCGGCCTCGGTCAGCGTCGGAAACCTGCGCAGCAGGTCAGGAACCAGTTCCTCGAACGTCACACCCGGCCCGCCACCCGGCCGCGGCTCGCGAATCGCGCTCTCGGCGTAGCGCAAGGCGTTCTCGACGGCGAACCGTTTCTCGCTGAGCTCCTCGCTCGGCGTGGGTCCGCGTGTCTGGGACTGCGACAGCGGAGGCTGGTAACCTGTTTCGACCGTCTGAGTCGGGTCGAATGGGTTGAACCCCACGATCCCTTTGTCAGTCTCGCGGAACGTATAACTCGGCGTCTCCGGCTTCGGGGCCGGCGGCTGAATCAGCCAGGACCTGTCGCCGAGCGTCGTGGTCCGCGCGCCCTCAGGCACAGCCGTGCCCGACGTGAACGGCGAGGCCGTTTCGCCCGGACCCATCAGCGTGTTCAGCTCGCTGATATCCGCCTGGCGGCGGGCAAGGCCGAGCTGCTGCTGCCGATAGTCGGCCGTCGACTTGCGATCCTGCTCTCGTTCGCGACGCTGCGCCTGGTCGAGCGCGTGATGCATCAGCATCTGCCCGACTGTGCCGGCGACGCGGCCCCATGCGCGACTTGCCATTTATGCCTCTCCTTCCTCAAACGACCCGCCCATGCCGCGATAGTGGAGTGGGGTCGTGCTGATCTGCCGCCTGCTGCGATTAGTTCCTACCGCTGATGTAGAGCTCGCTCACGCGAATGTAGTCGTCCGCCTGTTTCGTGTCGTTCTGACCGCCCCAGAATAACGGGAGCTGAACGCTCGGACTGATGCCGGGAGGCGGCGTGGTGCCCCCGAGCGGGCTCAGCCACTCTATAGCGTCCATAGTGAAGTCCAGATAGGCCCTCGATCGGTAGCGGCTCGTCCTCGATGACGATCGCGACCAGGTTCGCGATGCCGGTCGGGTTGCCTTCGACGGCGCCGCGAACCTCGAACTTTTCGTCGTCTTGAGTGCGGAGGCGTAGACGGATGGTAGCCATTACGGGACGTTCCTTGTCTCGATCTCGCTCAACGCGAGCACGACATCCTCGACCTCGTCGCGCGCGGCACGCCTGCGTTCACCGATCGCGCGCAGCCGTTCAGCGCTCGAGCCGGCAAGCACTGCCTTGACGTACTCGGCGACCGCAGCGCGCTCCTCGTGACGGAGCTGCCGCAGTCGCTTGCGCAGCGCCGTCTCGATGTCGAACGTCCACGGTGCCGGTAGTGACGTGTTCATGGTGGGCAGTACACACGGCGAGGAGGCGGGACGCGGACGTTTCGTCCGCTTTGTTGTAGGGTTCCGTCAGAACGATTGTCGTGAGTCTCCGACGCCAAGCGATCAGGTCGAGCAGGGGCGGTTGCTTGAAGAGATGGAGCGCGAACGCGCCAAGGAAAGGCAACGCGCCAGCGGCCCCCACATCCGTCGCGAAGCGCGAAGGACGATCGGACGGTTCCGTAAATTTTCCGGAACCATCCAGCGGCGAGGTCCGCGACATAGTCGGCGCTGCCCTCGGCATCTCTGGCCTCCAATACCGGCGTGCCAAGATGATCAGGCGGCCGGGCGCACCGCCATCGTACGATAGACTTGTGAACGCCAGCGGCGACGCAACCGCGCAATCGTGCCGGCGTCCACGCCGAGACGGGCCGCAGCCAGCGAGCGAGCGATCGTCAGAGTGCAGCCCTGCTCGGCACGAATGCGTTCGGCCAGCCGCTCCGTTGCGACCACCAGAAACGGCCGCGCGATCGCTGGACAGTCGGGCCATGCGCCGAGCGGCATCGGGACGCTCGCGCACAATGTCGCGATCACTGCCAGCTCTGAATCGCTGAGCAGCGCCTCCAGCTGCGCGCGGCGATTGGCAGGCACGGTCCAGTCTCGGCGCCTATGCGCGGCCTCGTGCCGCGAGCGTCAGTGGCGAGCGATCCCTGCGCGAACGTTCAACGCAGCACGCAAG
>JBOHRM010000685.1:0-2160 GCA_050732715.1 Longimicrobiales bacterium | reverse complement strand
CCCGAGGGCATATCGCGAATCGCCGAGGCGCCGCCTCCCGTCCCGGCGGGGCCGAGCGAAAGCGCGCAGGCCGAGGCCCCGGCCCGAACGGTCATCGACTCTGCGCCGGTGGTGACTGCAAATGCGGGCGATGGCGTCGAAAGCGACGGCGTTGAGCCGGCCGGGCCACTCGTGGCCGTCGAGACGGCGGAGCTCGAGCTGGTCGACCTCTTCGACGATGTCGTCTCGCCGACGGACGAAGACACGGATTCGTTCGGTGTCGAGGTCGCCGCTCCAGATGCGGCCGATCAACGGCCGGCCGGCCGGGTAGCCGAGCCGGACCGCGAGGGTTGGGAATTCGAACCCGCCACGGCGGCGGCCGACTCGGCTCCGGTCGATGGGCTGCGCGCGGAGGATCCCAGCGTGCGGGCCACGGCCTACGAACGGCTGGTCCGGGCTCTCGAAAACGAACCCGTGCGGCTCGCGCTGCATTTGCGTCCGGGCCTGGCCGACCCGCACCCGAGAGTCAGACGCCGAGCCGTGCTCGCGGCCGCAACAGCCCACCGGCTGCCGGTCCGGGCGCTTCTCGAGCCATTACAGAGCGACCCCGATCCGCACGTGCGTCGCGTGGTCCGCGAAGTGCTGCGCCACGCGCGGTCCGCGGAGCGGCGCACGGAAAGCGAAGAGCCGGCGGTCCTGGCACCTGCGCGGGTCGCGGCCGAACGCCGGCCGTAAGGGTCGCGCTGAACGTCCGCAACCGTTCGCACCGCAGAGGGATATGGTGGAGATCCGATACCAGCGACGAGAATTCGCGAAGCTCCTCGGAATCTCCCATCGGCACCTTGCCGAGGCCGATCAGCTCCCCGAGCTCGCGCGGATCGGCGGGGTGCCCGAGAACGGGGTGCTAGAAGCGTACGGGCCACACCAGCTCTCCGCCTACCGGCAAGCGCTCGGTCGCCGGCCGTCCCGCAGGCCGGTGCGCCGGCAGCTGTTCCTCAACTTCAAGGGCGGCACCGGCAAAACGAGCCTCTCCGTGGCGTATGCCTACCGGCTGGCCGAGTTCGGACATCGCGTCCTCATGCTGGACCTCGACTCGCAGGGCCACGCCACTCGGCACCTCGGACTGAAGGGCGAAGAGTACGACCGGACCCTCTACGACGTGCTCGTCAAGCGCGTGCCGGTCGACGAGGTGCTGGTCGACACGCCGCTCGCAGAGTTCGACCTCCTCCCCGCGAACCTCGGCATGAGCACGGTCGACCTGGCGCTCATGCCCATGGCCGGGCGCGAGTATCGGCTCAAGAAGGCGCTCGAGGGCGTGTGCGAACGCTACGAGTTCGTGATCATGGATGCGCCGCCATCGTTCGGACTCCTGAATCTCAACGCGCTGATCGCCGCCGATGACCTCATCGTCCCCGTGCTGCCGGACTTCCTGTCGTTCCACGGCCTCAAGTTGCTGTTCGAGACCGTCGGCGAGCTCGAAGAGGACCTCGACCACTCGTTGCAGCAGATCGTCATCGTGCTCAACCAATACAACCCCACGACGAGGATCGCGCGAGAGGCGAGACGCGCGCTCCACGCCCATTACGCGGAGTTCCTCGCGAAGACGGTCGTCCGCCAGTGCACGCAGTTCGCGCAGGCGTCGAGCGAGGGCCTGCCGATCTCTGTTTACGCGCCCCGTTGCAGGGGCGCCCAAGACATCGATTCGCTAGTCACGGAACTGACGCGCGTCCCCGTGGACGCGAAGGAGATAAGCGCATGACGAACGGCTTCAACGCCAGTGTGCCTGCCCGGAAGCCGAAGACGCGGATCGGCCGGGTGCTGATGGAGCTCACTTCCGACCCGGAGGTGCCGCTCGCCGATGGAACCGACAACGAGGCGGACTCGGTCAACGAGGACGGCATCGCGAACCATGCCGCGGCATCGGGCGCAGCATCGGCGTTCGAAACCTTGGCTGATCCACATCCACTGTCAGGTGCAGCGCTCGAGCCCGCCTTCGAGCACGGTATCGCCGCGCAGCCGGCGGAGACCAGGATCACGATGCCGCCGGCGCCGTCCGCCGAAACGCGTGTGTCGCGCCCGGTCTCACTCGAGATCTCGACAGCGTCCACTGACCGGCACCGCGCGCGGCTCGCCGCGCTTCGCGAGCGCCTCGCGGTGGCCGCGCAGCCGCGACCCATCACC
>JBOHRM010000684.1:0-3613 GCA_050732715.1 Longimicrobiales bacterium | reverse complement strand
GTGTCGTGCATGTCCGCCGCCGGGTGGTCGAGCGGCGTGTTGAGCGCGGTGAAGTTGTACCAGTCCGTCTCGGCCTCGGGACCGCGGACCCGAGTGAAACCCAGGAATGCGAGCGCGTCGCAGATCTCGTCGATGACGAGTGTGACGGGGTGCCTCGCGCCCTTCCACACCGACCGGCCCGGTAGCGTCAGATCGAGCGGCGCGGCGCGATCCGCGGCACGGGAGCCACTCGGGCGACGGGCGGCGGCGGGTTCAGCGCGAGCGCCGCCTTCCGGCTCGTCGGGCGCGGGCCGCGCGGATCCTTCAACCGTCTCCGCTGCCGCCTCGGCCAGCGCGGCCGACCGCGTCTCGAGCAACTCGGTGATGGCGTCCTTTACGCGGTTCGCCTCCGCACCAACGATGCGGCGCTCGCCGAGGTCGAGATCGGCGAGGCCACGCATCACCGCCGTGATCCGGCCCTGCTTGCGGCCGACGTACTCGATACGAAGCGCCTCGAGACGCCGCGCGTCCTCGGCCTCCGCGATCGCGCTCCGCGCCTCAGCTTCGAGCGCTCGCAGCTGCTCGACCAGATCTGGCGTCGTCACTTCCAAGATTGGCCTTCGCTTGACGCACCAGCTCGGCGAACGCCGACGCATCCCGCACCGCTAGATCCGCCAGCACCTTCCGATTCACCTCGATCCCCGATCGCTTCAGGCCGTTCATGAATCGCGAGTAGTTCAGCTCACCGTCTTGCTCGCGGACCGCCGCGTTGATCCGCATGATCCACAGCTTCCGAAACTCGCGCTTCCGCTGCTTTCGGTCACGGTACGAGTACTGCCACCCGCGCTCGACCGCATTCTTCGCGATCCGCCACAGCTTCGAGCGGGCACCCCAGTAACCGCGCGCCGCACGCAGGTACTTCTTCTTCTTCTGATGCCGAGGGACGGCATTCGTCGTTCGCGCCATCTCACCCTCCCGTCAACATCCGCTTGATACGCCGCTCATCACCCTTCGACGCCAACCCGGGCTTACGCAAACGACGCTTCCGCTTCGACGACTTCTTCGTCAAAATGTGGCTCTTATTCGCTCGACGACGCTTCACCTTCCCCGTCCCCGTCGTGCTGAACCGCTTCGCCGCGCTCTTGTTCGTCTTCACTTTGGGCATGTTGCCAAACTCCCAGATCGCCAGGTCATGCAAATGATGAGTGATGAATGATGAATGATGAATGATCACGGACGATCAGCTCGCGATTCGTCATTTCGCATTCATCATTTCGCATTCATCATTGCTTCTTGGGCGCCAAGATCATCGTCATAGTCCTCCCCTCCATCGAGGGCTGCGTCTCGACCTTGCCAACGTCCTCGAGCAACTCCGCTACTCTCCGCAACACCTCGAGACCGTGCTCCGGATGCGCCATCTGCCGGCCCCGAAACATCATCGTCGCCTTCACCTTGTTCCCCTCGTCCAGGAACCGCCGCGCATGACGGAGCTTGAACTCGAGATCGTGCGGCTCGATGGCCGGCCGGAACTTCACTTCCTTGATCTGAATCTGATGCTGCTTCTTCTTCGCCTGCCTGGCCTTCCGCGCCAACTCGTACTTGTACTTGCCGTAGTCCATGATGCGAACCACCGGCGGGCGCGCATTCGCGGCGACCTCAACGAGATCCAGCCCATCTGCCTCCGCCGCCGCCAGAGCCTCGTCCACCGACATGATCCCCATCTGATGCCCCTCCGACGTGAGCACGCGTACGGGACTGATCCGATTCTGGCGTTTGTCTCGTACTCTCGGGTCCGTGGCGATGGCAATGCTCCTGGCGCGCAAGAAAACGGACCCGCGGCCGACGGGTCCGTTCCAAACAGCAAGCCCTCTTCGGCAGTCACCGAAAGGGCTCATCACTCAGAACCCGGCGGTACCGCTTTGGCGGACCGAAGGGTGGGGAGATGATCACCTCCCACTTCCGCGTTTTCACCGGCCGCCAAGTTAACCAGCCTCGCCCGCGCGTGTCAAGCTTCGGTTCCGAGTTCCGGGTTCCGGGTTCCGAGTTGAACGCGACAGGTTCCCTACGCACTCACGGAGGCACGGCGATTTCGCGTTGATCGCGCGGGTCGAGCCGAAGGTTCGCGTTGTGCCGCCGTTCCCGTGACCTGCGATGGAGTCAGTCGCGCTGGCGGGACTCCGCCTGTGCAGCGACCATGGCGGCGAAATCGTCGCGATCGAGGATCTCCTGCTTCTTCCCTGCCCCACGCTGCCGCACGGCGACCGTGTCCGCTTGCGCTTCTTTCTCGCCGATCACCGCCATGTACGGCACCTTGTTCAGCTCGGCGTCGCGGATCTTGTAGCCTAGCTTCTGCGCTCGCCTGTCGACGTGCGAGCGGATGCCCGCGGCGCGAAGCTGCGCGTTCAACGCATCGGCGCTCGGCACGACATCGTCCGTAATGGGCAGCACGCGGACCTGCTCGGGCGCGACCCAGAGCGGGAACGCGCCGGCGAAGTGCTCGATCAGCGCGCCGATGAACCGCTCGAGCGTGCCGTAGATCGCGCGGTGGATCATGACCGGCCGGTGCGGGCGGTTGTCGGGGCCGGTGTATTCGAGCTCGAACCGTTCGGGTAGGTTGAAGTCGAGCTGGATCGTGGGGCCCTGCCACGGGCGGCCGATCGCGTCCTTGAACTTGATGTCGATCTTCGGACCGTAGAACGCGCCGCCGCCGGCGTCGATCTCGTAGGTAATGCCCTTCCGCTCGAGCGCCTGCATGAGCATCGCCTCGGCGCGGTCCCAGACGTCGTCGGCGCCCAATCGTTCGGCGGGCCGCGTCGACACTTCGAACGCGAGCTCGAAACCGAACGCGGCACGGACGAGCCGGTCCACCTGGTCGAGGCAGAGGAATATCTCGTCCTCCGCTTGATCGAGCGTGCAGAAGATGTGGGCATCATCCATGCACAGCCCGCGCACACGCAGCAGGCCGTGCAGCGTTCCGGACTTCTCGTTGCGATACAGGTTCCCCACTTCCGAGAGCCGGAGCGGCAGGTCGCGGTAGCTGCGCGTGTGCGCCTTGTAGAGGAGCGCGTGCATCGGGCAGTTCATCGGCTTGACCCGATATCGCACGTGCTCGTCCTCGCCCGCGGCGGCCGCCATTGGCGGATACTGATTGTCCGCGTAGAGCGGCAGGTGCCCGGAGATCTCGAACAGCTGCTCGCGCGTGATGTTCGGCGTGTAGACGAGGTCGTAGCCGTTGCGGACGTTGTCCTCCTCGACGGCCCGCGTCAGCAGCCACTTGAGCATCGCGCCTTTCGGGTGCCAGAAGACGAGGCCGGGACCGACCACCTCCTGGATCGAAAAGAGGTCGAGCTGCTTACCGAGCACGCGATGATCGCGCTTCTTCACCTCTTCGAGCCGTTCGAGGTACGCGTCGAGATCGCGGCCGCTGAACCACGCCGTGCCATATACGCGTTGCAGCATCTGACGCCGCTCGTCGCCACGCCAGTACGCGCCCGCCGTCGAGAGCAGCTTGAAGTGCCTCACCCAGTCGGTGGACGGCACGTGCGGGCCGCGACAGAGGTCGAGGAACGGGCCGTCGCGATAAACGGTGATCTCCTCGTCGTCGCCCAGCTCCTCGAGGCGCTCGAGCTTGAGC
>JBOHRM010000683.1:0-1661 GCA_050732715.1 Longimicrobiales bacterium | reverse complement strand
GGCCAGCGCCCGATCGAGTGCGTCCTGCTCAGCGAAGGTTGCACGGCTCAGGGTTTTGAGCTCACTGAGCTGCTGCCTCAGGTGCGCCGCGCTTTGCTCGGCCTTCTGCTTTGCGGCTTCCATCCGGCGAGGCAGAAGCTCGAGCGCTTGGAGGATCCGGTCGCCGAGGAATTATCGAGGGGAACGGTCGCCGTGTGCTCATGCTCGCCTCGAAGAATGAGCTCGGGTGGAAAGCCCCGCTGCACACAGGCTTCGAGGTCGAAACCCGCGAACGTGCGATCCGGAGGACACGGCGCATGACGTTCGTGGTGGTCTCGTCCACGAGGATGCGCCGGAGCCGCGCGGCGGCATCGGCGCGCACGGCATACTCCCGGCCGGCGATCTCGATGCGAAACAGGTTGCCCGACGTGTCGAGGCGACGCGCGAGGTCGGCACCGATGCGCGCAGCCGTCGCCTCGAGCTCACGGATCCGATCCGGCAGCCGCGCGAGATCGAGCCGAACCAAAAAGCTGCGATCCTCGAACGCCTTCTTCGCTCGACTGAGTCGAGCCACTTCTGCGTCCACGGCGGCCTTTTTCATCACCAGCGGGTCGCCGCTGGCGAGGGCCTTCATCTGGGCGTACGTGAGCACGGCCGTCTCAAGGTCCTCGATGCGGCGCACTGCGGCATCGCCGCGCATGACCTGCGCGATCATGCGGGCCTTGTATTCGAGAAGCTGCCAGGTGTAGGCATCGAAGCTCCGCTGCGTCACGTAGCGAAGGATGCGCACGTACGCGTTCGTGTTGCCGCGTCGCATCATGCGGCCGTCGCGCTGTTCGATGTCCGCGGGTCGCCATGGAGCATCGAGGTGATGCACGGCGTACAGGCGATCCTGCACGTTGGTGCCGAGCCCCATCTTCTGCGTTGAGCCCAGGAGGATGCGAACTCGCCCGGCTCGTACGTCCGCGAACAGGCTACCTTCTTGACATCGTTGCCTGCGTCGTGGATGAAGGCGATCTCCGCTGGCGCTATCCGGCGCGCGATCAGCTTCTCGCGCACGTCGTTGTAGACGCTGAATCCTCGCCCGGGCGCGACCGGCTTGGAGAGATCGCAGAAGATGAGTTGAGTCAGCCGAGACCCACACGTTTCCGCCCAGATCGCGAGGACGCGTTCGACGAGCAGGTTGGCTCTCCGCGAAGTCGTCGGCGTCAGCGTCAAGGATGCGCATGTCGAGCGCGACCTTCCGGCCGTCGGTCGTGATCGCGAGCATGTTGTCCTCGCGCGGATTGACGCCGCCGTTTCGGATGCGCTCCGCGCGGCGGACGAGCCGAGCGACGGCGGCTTCTTGTTCCGGTGAGGGAGGTGCGGCGACCATCTCGATCGCGCCGCCGAGCAGGCGCGGTCGGGAAAGTTGAATCACGGATCGACTCCGGGCGCAGGGAGGGAGAAAAGAGCGAGGGGCCCGATTCGACCCCTCGCCGAAGACAGGGCGGGGAAGCAGCGCTTCCGCGAACGTCACCTGGAGCTTTTCTCTCGCTGAGCTCAGGCTGCCTGCTGCGCGGTCGCCTCGTCGTAAAGCTCGGCCATCTGCACGTCTGCGGCGGTGCGGAACAGCGTCACGAGCTCGGGCACGTTCTGGAAGTGGACCCGCGTGCGCATTCGGTACGACGAGCCATCGGGGG
>JBOHRM010000682.1:0-3944 GCA_050732715.1 Longimicrobiales bacterium | reverse complement strand
GGTCAGGTCAGCTCGACCTCATCCCCTCGAAGGCGAGTTGCCGAGAGGGTGAGGGGCATTGGCTGGACGCGCGTGTGCCACGTATCCTCATCGTTGCTGACGATCGCCCGAACCGCTATGCAGTGCGAGCGGAGTGCCGCGACATCGATTCCCAAGTAGGCCGACGGGTATGCGGCGAGTCGACGCAGGGCTTTTTTCAGCTGAGCGCCCACGCCGTGCGCATTGCGGCGCTCCCAATGAACCCAAGCGCTGGCGTAGAGAATCAGCGCTTGATAGAAATCGCTTCGGCCCGCGCGCCACAGATCTTCGAGTGCCTCATGACTGTCCCAGAATCGTCCTGCCTGGTACAGCTCGAGGAAGCGGCGAAACGGCGGCGGGAGGAGCCGGTTCGGCGGGGTCTCCGGGATTGATGCGCGTGGCCTGTTCACTCAGCGTCGCAACGAGGTATTGAGGCCGGAACCGTACCCCGAGCACGTCGCGGCGTTCGGATGGCGACAACATCGCGGTCATGAGGGGCGTGCGCGCCGGCGCTGGCCTGAATTTGTTCCAAGACACGCGCCCCGCGTCCATGTAGATTCGATCCCGGCCAGGAACCCGAGGAGGAGCAGCTGATCGACCGACTCATGGCACGACAGGAGTGGCAGTTCTTCCGCGTGCTGCCGCGCGCCGACCGTGGGTTGGCGTGGGCGTGGTGGGCGATCCTCGTGCTGCGCGGGCTGCTGCCGGCGTTCTTCGCGATCGCGATGGGTGTGCTGGTCGGCGCGGTCGAGCGCGGCGCGGGTCTCGGCGGCCCGCTCGCGATCACCGCCGTCATCTTCGTGCTGCTTCAGGTGCTCTCGCCCGTGCATCAGGCGGTGGGCGCGAATCTCGGCAGCCGCACCGCCGCGTGGTTGTACGACGAGCTGACGTCGGCCGCCGTGGCCCCGCCAGGCATCGGCCACCTCGAGAACCCGAAGCTCGCGAATGACTTGACCGTTGCGCGCGACTTCGATCTCGGCGTGACGGCGCCGCCGCTGTCCATCTCGATGGACTTCATTGCGATGGAGCTGGTCTCGATGGTGGCGGGCCTCGCATCGGCGGTCATACTCTTCGATTACGCGTGGTGGGCGCCGCTGGTGCTCGGGGGAGCATGGCTCGCGACACACTGGCTGCTGCGCGAGAGCGGCGTCTGGCGCGACCGCGAGACGCCGGACGTGCGCGAGGCGCAGCGCCACGCCGACTACACCTACCGGCTTGCCGTCGGCCCGCCAGCCGCGAAGGAACTGCGGCTTTTTGGTCTCGCGGACTGGACGCTCGATCGGTTCCGTGCGCGGCGCAACCGCCTCTTCGAGCTGCGCTGGGCCGCGACTCGGCTGCGCGAGCGGCCGATGCTGTGGAGCCTGCTGCTGGTGCTCGCCGCGAACGTTCTGGTGTTCGCAGCAATGGCGAGCGACGCGGCGGCGGGTGTACTGCCGCTCGACCGGCTCGTGGTCTTCGCTGTCGCGGCGGTGACCACGAGCAGGATCGCGTTCGGCGGGCTCTCGTGGGCGCTGGACAGTGCTTCCGCACCGGTGGCGGCCGTACTGCGGCTCGGCCCCTCGATGGCGGAGTCCGGCAGGCTGGCTCAGCACGCGCCCCCTCACCTTGACCCTCTCCCCCATGCGGGGGCGTGGGAACGTGTTCCTTCGGCGACGCCAGATCTGCCTTCTCCGCGATCCCAATCAACCGGTGCTGTGGGGAAGGCAGCGCCGCGCGCCGGCGTGTCCCCGGCCGGCAGACCCGCGCGCGAGATCCGGTTTCGCGACGTTTCGTTCGCGTATCCGTCGGCGGCCGAGCCGGTGCTCGAACGTCTCGATCTCGTGATCCCCGCAGGCTCGTCACTCGCGATCGTGGGCCGCAACGGCGCCGGCAAGACCACGCTCGCGAAGCTGCTGTGTCGGCTGTACGACCCGCAGGGGGGAGCGATCGAGGTCGACGGCGTGGACATCCGCGCATTCGACGTCGACGCGTGGCGCCGGCGCGTCACGGCGGTGTTTCAGGACTTCATCCGCTATCATCTCTCGCTGCGTGACAATGTGGCGCCCTCCGGCGCGCCGGATGATGTCGTGCGCGCGGCGCTCGAGCAGGCCGGCGCGTCTCGGCTCGCCGACCTCGACACGATCCTGGCGCGAGGCTACGCGGGCGGTACGGACCTTTCTGGCGGACAGTGGCAGCGCATCGCGCTCGCACGTGCGTTGTGCGCGGTGAAGCTCGGCGCTGGCATCGTGCTGCTCGACGAGCCGACGGCGCAGCTGGACGTGCGCGGAGAGGCCGAGATCTTCGGTCGCATCCTGGATGCGACGAAGCGGGTGACGACGATCCTGATCTCGCACCGCTTCTCGACGGTCCGCCACGCCGACCGCATCTGCGTGCTCGAGCACGGGCGCGTGATCGAGATCGGCAGCCACGACGAGCTGATCGCGCGTGGCGGCCGTTATCGAACGATGTACGAGCTCCAGGCCTCGCGGTTCACAGCCGTGGCCGACCTCGAGGTCGACGAGGAAGGCCAACCGCTCGACGTGCTGGAATGATGGACCGCCTACCACCCGCGATCCCGTCCATGTGGCGCGCGCTGCGCCGAGGCTATGACGCGGAGCCGAAGCTGCTGGCGGTGGCGTTCACGCTCTCGCTGATTTCGGCGGTGCCGGACGCGTTGATCGCGTTGTGGCTGAAGCTGGTCGCAGACGGCCTGCTCGGCGGTAACCGTGCGCTCGTGATGGCGGCCGCGCTCGGGCTCGCCTTCTCTGCCGCGGCGACGTGGTTCCTGCGCGTCGTGAGCGACCGTGCCCAGCGTCGCTTCCGCGACCGCGTCACGATCGCGCTCGAGGCGCACGTGGCCGGACTTCAAGCGACGATCCCGACGATCGCGCACCAGGAACGGCCCGAGTTCCTCGACCGGCTCTCCGTGCTGCGGGACCAGGTCTTCGTGCTCGACCACATGTACATGTCGCTGGTCGCGACCGCTGGGTGGGTGTTGCGGCTCGGCGTCACGATCGCACTGCTCGCGTCCGTCCACCCTGCGCTTGCGCTGCTCGCCGCGTTCGCACTGCCGACCGTGCTGACATCGACGTGGCGGCCCGGCGCCGAACGAGCGGCCGAAGAACGCGGTGCGCCCGCGACCCGCCTCGCGAGCCACCTGTTCGAGCTTGCGACCACCGCGCCACCCGGCAAGGAGGTACGCCTCGCGGGGATCGGCCGACGAATCATCGAGCAGCGTCGCGGCGCGTGGGAGCGCTGGTACGGTCCGGTCGCGGCCGCGCGCTGGACGAGCGCCACCTGGCACGCCGCCGCGTGGGGGATCTTCGGCGCCGCGTTCGCCGGCGCCGTCGTGTTCGTCGCCCGCACGATCGCCGCACCCGCCGGCGATGTGTTGCTCGTCCTCGCCGCCGGGTCGCGGCTCTCCGCCTACATCGCCGCGACCGTCGGCGAGATCGGATTCCTGCGCGGCATCTGGATCGACGGCTCGCAGCGCATGGCGTGGCTCGAAGACTACGCGGCTTCGTTGCGTGCCGGTGAGGACGCGGGGGTCCCCGCGCGGATCACGGACGGCATACGCCTCGAGCAGGTGTCGTTCGCGTACCCCGGCACGGACCGCGTCGTCCTCGACGCCGTCGACCTCGTGCTGCCTGCCGGCGGCGTCATCGCGATCGTCGGCGAGAACGGGGCGGGGAAGACCACGCTCGTCAAGCTGCTCACACGCATGTACTCGCCGACGAGCGGCCGAATCCTCGTCGACGGCGTCGACCTCGAGCGCATGCCTGCGGCTGAATGGCGCACGCGTCTGGCCGGCGCGTTCCAGGACTTCTACCGCTTCGAGCTCGTCGCGCGACGCACGATCGGCCTGGGCGACCTGGGCCGTGCCGACGACACGCCCGCCGTCGTCGCCGCGGTCGAGCGCGCGGGGGCCGAGGACGTCACGGCGAGGC
>JBOHRM010000681.1:0-6870 GCA_050732715.1 Longimicrobiales bacterium | reverse complement strand
CGCGTGCCCAGCTCGCTGCGATCGGGCAGCGCATGGCCGCCGCCTACCCCGACACGCACGAGCATCTCCGGCCGACGATCATCCCGTACGCCTTCACCGCGTTCGACCTTGAAAGTCCGGCCATCAGGCGGCTCCTGTATGCGGTCCAGCTCGGCACGGCTCTGCTGCTCGTGTTGGTCGCGGCCAACGTCGCGGTGCTCGTCTATGCGCGTACGGCAACACGGACGGGCGAGATCGCGGTGCGCACCGCGCTCGGGGCAAGTCGCGCCCGCGTGATCGCGCAGCTTTTCGTCGAAGCGCTGGTCCTGTCGGCGGCCGCGGCGGCGACCGGGATGACCCTCGCCGGTTTCGCGCTCGGGTGGATCGAGCAGCAGATGGTGTTGGTGGACGATGGCGCTCAACTGCCGTTCTGGTTCGACCTGCATGTTTCCGGCGGGCTGATCGCCTACGTCGCAGCGCTGGCCATCCTGGGCGGGACGATCGTTGGCGTGCTGCCCGCGTTGAAGGCCACCGGCCGGAATGCGTACGGTGGTCTGCAGCAGCTTGCGGCGCGCGGCTCGCAAATACGCCTCGGCCGGACCTGGACCGCGCTGATCGTCGTGCAGGTCGGTATCGCCGTCACCGTCCTGCCCACCGCGATCTACTTGGCGAGCGAGCTGGTTCGGTACGGCATGGGTGATTCCGGCTATCCGGCCGAGGAGTTCTTCAGCGCGGAGCTCACGCTGGACAACCGTGCGGAACCGCCGCCCAGCACGGAGGCGGACGTGTACCGGCGCGCGTTCGCAGCGCGCTTCGCGGAACGTGTCGACGCGCTGACGCGGCGCCTCGCGGCGGAGCCCGGCGTGGGCGCGTCGTTCGCGAGCGAACTACCCGGTGGGGAACCGGACCGCTGGTTCGAGATCGAAGGCGGCGTGGCAACGGTAGACCGCGGGGATCCGGCGATGCGAGAGGACAGGGTTCGAGCGGCCGTCAGCTCCGTGAGTGCCGGAACTTTCGAGCTCTACGATGCGACGATCCTCGCCGGCCGGGGTTTCGTCGATGCCGATGCGGCCGAAGGATCGACCGCGGTCATCGTGGATCGCACCTTCGCCGAGCGGATGGGTGGCGGCAGCGTCCTTCGCCAACGCACACGCTCGTGCTCGTCGCGGCGGGCGCCGACACGAGCGGCACCACGCAGTTCGTCACCTCGGCGCGGTGCTGCGCCGAGGGTCGTGCCGTGCCTGGAATATCTACGGTTCCTCGAATTCTTTGCGGCGCAACGAAACGGCTGGAAAAGCGTTGTCGTGCGTGGCGGCATCTTGCGCAGCAAAGAATTCGCGCGAAAGCCGCTCGCCCTCGCTCATGGCCGACACTGGCGCCAGCGGCAGGGCGGTGCGGGCGCCCCCGACTGCGCGGGGCCGAGAGCGCTGCGCCGCCGTAGGCCTCCTCGACCGCGAGACAACTACCGCGAAGGTCGCACAGCCGGCGAGCTCGCGCGCCGGGCGCGGTTCAAGTAGAGTGAAGTCTACAGTCATCGGCTAGTTTGCAGATAATTCCGAGTTCACCTCGCATGCGGGGGTCAAGTCCCCATTCGCTCCTAACGGCCGGACGCGAATTCCGATTTGACGCCGCATACGGGGGTAAACTCACCATTCTGGGTTGGGGCGGCGTCGAATGCGGAGTTGACATCGCCCTGGCCGCCCTGGCCGCCCTGGCCGCCCTGGCGCCGCGATCGCGGAAGGCCCTCCGGCTCGATCATAGTCGACGACTCGATCTCCGCGTCTCCGGCGCATCGCCCCACGAGGACGCTCCAACGTTGCTCATGCCGCGCAGCGCCGGTCGTGGGTCCGGTTGGTCTTGCGCGTCGGCGCGCGCGGTGGCAGGGCCGCCGATCCCCGCGTCGCGCAGAATCGGCGGGTAGTTGCGCGTGAGCGCGGCCTGGGGATGACTGGGCCGCGGCCCCGACGCGGTGGCTCGATCGGCTCGATCGACGTCGCTTGCGGCCGGATTCGACCCCCGCATAGCTTCGAAGCGCGAAGCGATCAGCAACAATCGAGCGTGGACGCTTTCGACACCGGACCGGCGCGCTGCCGTACGGGTCGTAGCGATTCGCGTCACGCTGTCGCGGGACGTACGGTCGGGGCGTTGCGCTCGACCTCGGTGCCATCCCGGAGGGCCACACAATGATACGCCGTTCCCTGGTCTCGACTGTCTGTGCGGCCGCCCTGAGTGTTGCGGGCGCCCGCGCCCAGGACACCACACCTCTGGTCGAGAACACGCCGATCACGAGGGATCTCGGCCCCGAGCAGACCCACACGTTCGAGGTCCAGCTGACGGCGAACCAGTTCGTACTGGGCGCAGCGGCCCAGCACGACATCGACGTCGTGGTCCGCATCATCGGGCCGGATGGAGAGGAGATCGGCGAGTTCGACGGCCCGGCCCGCGGACCAGAGCCGTTCTCGTTCTCGACCCCCGCGGCGGGCACGTATCAGATCACGGTGGCATCGTTCGATGACGACGAGACGGGCAGCTACACCGTCCGGCTCGATCGCGTCGAAGCCGTCGCCGGGACGAGGGAGGGAAGGGTGGACCAGTTGTTCTCCGCCTGGGACCGCCCCGGCTCACCCGGCGCCTCGGTGGCGATCGCGCGGGACGGGCGCATCCTCTACGAGGCGGGTTACGGCGAGGCGCAGGTCGAGTACGCGGTTCCGATCGAGCCGACGACGATCTTTCACGTGGCGTCGGTCTCGAAGCAGTTCACCGCGTTCGCCGTCGCGATGCTCGCGGCCCAGGGTCGGCTTTCGCTCGATGATGACATCCGCACGCACCTGCCGGAGCTGCCCGACCTCGGCACGACGGCAACGATCCGCCATCTGCTGCATCACACCAGCGGCTGGCGCGACCAATGGGCGTTGCTCGCGCTTGCCGGCTGGCGGCTCGACGATGTCATCACGCGCGACCAGATCATGCGCCTGCTGACCCGCCAGCGCGCGCTCAACTTCCCGCCCGGGTCCGAGTACCTCTACTCGAACAGCGGCTACACGATGGCTGCCGAGATCGTCGCGCGCGTCACCGGCCGATCGTTCGCCGACTGGACGCGCGAGCACCTCTTCGAGCCGCTCGGCATGACGCGCACGCACTTCCACGATGACCACGAGATGCTGGTCCCGGAGCGCGCCTATTCCTATGCGCACGGCGAACAGGGCCTCCGGAAGTCAGTGCTGAGCTACGCAAACGCGGGCGCGACCAGCCTCTTCACCACCGCCGGTGACCTTGCCCGCTGGATGCACAACCTCGAGACCGGCACCGTCGGCGGGCCCGAGGTGCTGCGCATGATGCACACGCGCGGCGTGCTCACGTCGGGTGACACCATCGATTACGCGCTCGGCCTCGGGCACGGCGAGCTCGACGGCCTCGCGACCGTTTCACACGGGGGCGCGGACGCCGGGTTCCGCTCGTCCGTGGTCCGATTCCCCGATCACGGCCTGTCCGTCACCGTGCTGAGCAACCTCGCGAGCTTCAACCCCGGCCGGCTCGCCCAACAAGTGGCCGAGATCTATCTCGAGCAGGAGATCGCCGCCGCCGAGGCGGCCGCGCCGGTGGAGGCCGAGGCGCCCGAACCCGAAAATCCGGACGTCGAGGTGCGCGGCGAGCTGCTCGACGCCTACGCCGGCGAGTACGAAGTGCAAGGCGTCGGCCTCCACATCACCTTCACCCGCGATGGCGACAACCTGCTAGCCGAGCCACGGGGCCAGCCGCAGTACACGCTTACCGCCGAGTCGGACTCGGTGTTCACCGTCCAACAGGTCGGCGCTCGCATTGTTTTCGTGCCTGAGGCGTCAGGCGTGGTGAATCGGCTCCGGATCACGCAGGGAGATCAGACCATGACCGGCCACCGCCTCGGCACCGCGAGCCAGGTCACGATCGACCTCGCCGAACACGCCGGCACGTACGAGAGCCCCGAGCTGGAAACCCGCTATCACCTCGTGGTGAGGAACGACACGCTCATCGCCGAGCACGTGCGCCACGACCCGATCACCCTGACACGCCTGGGCCCGGACCGCTTCCGCGGAAACGTGTGGTTCTTCGGACCGGCGCGGTTCGAGCGCGACGCCGCGGGCGCGATTGCAGGGATGCGTGTCTCGAACGGCCGCGTCCGGAACCTGCTGTTCGCGCGGCTCGCGGGATCCGAACCCTGAGCCCCGCGGCCGCGGGCCGGCCTCGATCACGGCGATACAGGTCTCGAGCTAGCGCGAGCTCGGCGCGGCACGCCAGCGAGCACCCCCGGGTGTTCCGTTCGAGACGACGTTCGATGACCTTCCCCCCATGGGTCTCAGCGGGGCACATCGTCGGCGGCATGCGCCCCGCGTTGCGACCCGGCGTCATGCCGAGCGCGCGGGCGGTCAGTGGCGACATCTACAAGCCCCTCGACGATTGTGCGCGACGGGTCGGCGGAGCGTTTGGATGTTGCCGGGCGCTCACTGCTTGGCCTGACGCCGTAGCGTTCGCCATCGAGGTTGTGGAGCTCTACTTCCCTTCGCAGCCAGGCCTCGACGATCCATTCCCAACCGAGACAGGCACGGACCTCGGACGGCCGGGAGCCCGTTAGACGTTTCATTTGATTGCTCATAGTAAATCCGTCAGGGTAGCCGGCACGGCCCGCGATCCGGAAGATCGCGCTCGAGTCGTTCTGCAAGTGGACCGCGACGTGGAGTAGCCTCGCGAACTGGAGCCAGTGGCTCGGCACGGGCAGGCCTGCCTCGGCGAGGTGACGGCCCAGCGTTCGCCGCGAGGTGTACATTCGTCGCGTAAGCTTCGAGATGCTCGCGACGTTGGGCGCGAGGTCGATGATGCGGCGAATCTCGCGCCGCAGGTGGCGATCTGCCAGGATGCCGCGGTGCGCGAGGTAGACGGTCACGGTTTCGGCGAACGGCCGCGGCGGCGTCGCGAGCACGAATCGGAGGCGGTCCGGCGAGGCGAGGTTGCCGGCTGGCAGCACGGCCCGCGGTCGCAGCATTGAAAGAAAGTTGAGCAGCGGCAACGTTCGATGGATGTCACGGGCCGGCGGCAGGATCACCATGACGGGAAGGCCGAACGGCCGCGTGCGAAGCCGCTCGAACTCATCCTCCTGACGTTGCGCATCGAGGAGCCACCACACGAGCGCTGCGCCCCTCAGATGCTCGGGCGCGCAGGCCAGCCGGCCTGGCGTCGGCTGTAGCTCGCCATAAGGGGGAACGAAGCGCATGATTCCACAGCTCGAGCGGTCGAGGATGGTGGGGTCCATATGCGTCCTCCGCAGCGTCGGCGTTTCGTCGCAGCAGTCGCACGCACGTTACGGTTGGGATATCATCGCATTATCATCTCGGCGCCGCGGTCGCGAAGGAGGATGACGCGACCGGGCCCTCCGCGGGCGGCCGCAAGTCAGGGAGCGGATTCTCAGCCGTGGCCGAGCCGCGTTCGACAAACCTGAGGACGGGAGACGGCTTCGATGGCGGAACCAGTGGGACGGCGGCGCTGGGCGATCCCCGACGGCTACATCCCGAGCTACGGCACGGGGCCGGAGCCGGATTTCACGAGCCACGAGGCGATGTGCTTCCTGAACGTGTCGGACCAGGACGCACACGTGCGGGTGACCGTGTACTACACGGACCGGGAGCCGGCGGGGCCGTACGAGCTATTGGTGCCGGCCCGGCGCTCGCGGCACGTGAAGCTCAACGACCTGAAGGATCCGGAGCCGATCCCGCATGACACGGAGTACTCGAGCCTGATCGAGTCGGATGTGCCGATCGTGGTGCAGCACTCGCGGCTGGACTCGCGGCAGGCCGAGAACGCGCTGATGACCACGCTCGCGTACGCGGCGGAATCGTAGCGGCGCGAACCGTCAGCCACCGCGGGTCCCTTCACCCGCGCCGGATGGTTCTTCTTGCGCTGAACCGTTGTGTTGAACGCGAAGGATCGCCCGAGCGCGTGCGCTGGCTCGCACGATCAGGGCCTCGCGACCGGGATCGACGCCAATGAGCTCGGAACCGAGCACATCGCCTTCCAGGGCCACCTCATCGGAGAGCCGCCGATTGAGGCCCTTGTGGAGCTGCTCTTCGGCGAGGGCCATCATCTCCGCGATGGGGATGCGGGCGCGCTCCCGGAGGAATCGCACGAGATTCGGCCGAGCGAGCCAGGCGAGGCCACCCACCAGTAGGTTGCGGGTGTCGACGTCGAACTCGAGATCGGGAACGTGGATCATCTGGGTTTGGGGGTCGACGACCGGCGTGCCGACGAGATACACGGTTCCCTGCGCCGACCCGTCGAACGTCACGCCCACGGCGACCTGCCCGTCTCCGATCCCTTGGAGCTGGATGCGCCTGATTCGGATCAGGCTGCCGCCGAAGCGGATCTCGTGCCCGTTCAGCTCCCGGGTGAGCCGTTCCGCCGCGAGTCCATAGGGCGCGAAGCCCTCGATGAAGATGCGCGCCTCGTCGTTCGTGGGGCCGTCTTCGAGTGGCGGGATGTCGGTGAACGCGAACGCGGGCCGCGGCCCCAGGACGATTCGCGGTCTCGCGGTGAGACCCACCTGGATCGTGAGGACCGTCCCCTCCCCGTCGACCGGTCCGCGCGTCACACCGGCCGGGTTCAAAAGAAGCCACACGTCATCCGTGAGCTGGTGAGGTTCTTGGAGCGTGTGCCATATCCTTTGGAGACTCGCGCGCAGATCGATCTCGGCGACCTTCCGGTCGATCGTGCTCGTCTCGTTCTCGAGCAGCGTGGTTGCGGCTGCCATCACGCTTCCCGTGACATCGATTCCGAGCGCCGAAACCTGGCATCGGTCCGATTCGGCGGGCGTAGCGGGCGCCACTCGCTCGACTCGCGCACGAGAAACGAGGACCCAGTCTCGAC
>JBOHRM010000680.1:0-9587 GCA_050732715.1 Longimicrobiales bacterium | reverse complement strand
GTTCACGATCGTGTCCTGGCCCCAAGGCGTCGCGGCGAAGACCGCGGTCCCGACCAGGATGAAGAGCCCGTGAGCGACGACCGTGAGAATGGCGAGCTTCATCTCGCGCGCCTCGACTCGTCGGTTGAGATACTCTGGCGTACGGCCGACCATCATGCCGGCGATGAAGACGGCGATGACGATGTAGATGAACATGTTGATCATGCCGACGCCCACACCGCCGAACGTCGCGTTGAGCCACATGCCGAGCATCGGCATGAGTCCGGCCAGCGGGTTCATGCTGTCCTGCATCGCATCGACCGAACCGTTGCTGGTCGACGTCGTCAGCACACCCCACATCGGCCCGCTGCCGTAAGGCGCTCCGAACCGCAGCTCTTTGCCTTCGAAGTTGCCGGCGACTTGCTCGATCCCTGGGATGGCGTCGAATGCCTGCGTCGGCGTCATCTCGAACCAGACCGCCCCGGTAACCTTGGCCAGCAGGAACACGAGCATGACGGCGAACACGGCGGCCGCGTGCCGCATCCGGCCCACGGTCCGGCCGAACAGCCATACGCATGCCATCGGGACGAGCAGGATCGAGATCATCGACAGCACGTTCGTCCAGAACGTCGGGTTCTCGAACGGGTGCGTCGAGTTCGGGCCGAAGAACCCGCCGCCATTCGTGCCGAGCTGCTTGATGGCGAGGAACGCGGCGACGGGCCCGCGCGCGATGATCTGCTCGGCCCCCTCGAGCGTGGTCGCCGTGGCGGAGCCGGCCAGGGTCATCGGCACGCCGCCGAACGACATGAGGATCGCCGTGATGAGCGCAAGCGGCAGCAGCACCAGGAAAGATGCACGCTGGACGTCGATGTAGAAGTTGCCCATCTCCGCGCGGCCCGCGAGACCTCGCGCGAGCGCTACCAGCGCCGCGATCCCGGTCGCCGCCGAGACGAACTGCAACCACATGAGTGAGAAGAGCTGCGACAGGTAGCTCATCGTCACTTCGCCGGAATAGTGCTGGAGATTCGTGTTCGACGTGAACGACGCGATGGTGTGGAAAACCAAGCTCGCTTCGATCGCTCCCTTGCCGTCGGGATTCAGCGGCAGCCGATGCTGGAGCGCCATGAACCCGAACGCCACGACGAACATCAGTGCGTTGAATACCAGCATCGCGAGCACGTAGGATCTCCAGCCCTGTGACTCGCGGCCGAGCGGGCCGGCGATGCGCTCGAACCAATGATCCAGCCGCTGGCGCCGCGGGGTGTCGGCGGCTGGGTCCATCGCCCACTTCATGTAGCGGCCGAGCGGCCACGAGAGCAGCGCCGAACCGCCAACGATCAACAACACAAGGGGGATCGCGTTCATCGTTCAATCCTGTCCCCAACGGTCCACGGCGTGAGTCAGCGCCACGAGCAACCCGAACGTTGCGAGTCCGAGTGCGAGATAGAGGAGTATGATCATCGGTTCCGAGTTCCGAGTTCCGAGTTCCGAGTTCTGAGTTCTGAGTTGCCCATCCACCACGATGCGAATCAGACGAGACCCACAATTGACAGCATTATGTCGATGATCTTGATGCCGATGAACGGGACGATCACGCCGCCGCCGCCGTACAGCAGGAGGTTGCGGCGCAGCACCGCCGAGGCGCTCGAGGGGCGGTACTTCACGCCCCGAAGCGCGAGCGGGATCAACGCGACGATGATCAAGGCGTTGAAGATGACGGCACTCAAGATCGCCGATTCCGTCGAGTGTAGCCGCATGATGTTGAGTGCGGCCAACGGACCGTCGCCGCCGTGCACGGCGTACAGCCCCGCGAAGACGGCCGGCAGAATCGCGAAATACTTGGCGATGTCATTCGCGAATGAGAACGTGGTGAGCGCGCCGCGCGTCATGAGCAGCTGCTTCCCGATCTCGACCGTCTCGAGGAGCTTCGTGGGGTTCGAGTCGAGGTCGACGAGATTCGCAGCCTCCTTCGCGGCCTGCGTCCCCGCGTTCATCGCCACGGCAACATCCGCCTGGGCGAGCGCCGGCGCGTCGTTCGTGCCATCGCCGGTCATCGCGACCAGCCGCCCACCCTCTTGATACTCGCGGATGAGCTTGAGCTTGGTCTCGGGCGTGGCCTCGGCGAGGAAATCATCGACGCCGGCCTCGGCGGCCACGGCCGCGGCGGTGAGTGGGTTGTCGCCCGTGATCATCACCGTCTTGATGCCCATCTCCCGCAGGTCGTGGAACCGATCGCGGATCCCGCCCTTGACCACATCCTTCAATTGCACGACGCCGAGGACGCGCGACCCTTCGGCGACGACGAGTGGCGTGCCGCCTTCCTTCGCGATCGTCTCGACGCGTTGCCGAACGTCGGCGGGAAACGCGCCGTTCATCGACCGGATCCATGACTCGACGGCGTCGGCCGCGCCCTTCCGGATCTGCCGGCCTCTGAGGTCGACGCCGCTCATGCGCGTCTGCGCCGTGAACGGCACGAACTCCGCGCCGAGCTCGTGGACCTCGCGCCCGCGCAGGCCGTACTTCTCTTTCGCCAGCACAACGATGCTTCGGCCTTCGGGCGTTTCGTCGGCGAGAGAGGCGAGCTGGGCGGCGTCGGCCAGCTCTCGCTCCTCGACGCCGCGCGCAGGATAGAGCTCCGTCGCCTGGCGGTTGCCGAGTGTGATCGTTCCCGTCTTGTCGAGCAGCAGCACGTCGACATCGCCGGCGGCCTCGACCGCGCGGCCCGACATCGCGATCACGTTCGCCTGGATCATGCGGTCCATGCCCGCAATGCCGATGGCGGACAGAAGCCCGCCGATCGTGGTGGGGATCAGGCAGACCAGCAACGCGACGAGCACCGTCACCGGCACCGGAGCACCCACGCCTGCCTGGTCCACGGCGAAGATCGAATACGGCAGGAGCGTCACCGTGACGATCAGAAAGACGAGGGTGAGACCAGCGAGCAGGATCGATAGCGCCAGCTCGTTCGGCGTCTTCTGACGCCGCGCTCCCTCGACCAAGCCGATCATCCGATCGAGGAACGTCTCTCCCGGATTGGCCGTGATCCGCACCACGATCCAGTCGGAGAGAACCTGCGTCCCGCCGGTTACCGCGCTGCGATCGCCGCCGCTCTCGCGGATGACCGGCGCGCTCTCGCCCGTCACGGCGGCCTCGTTCACCGACGCCACACCTTCGACTACCTCGCCGTCGCCCGGGACGGTGTCGCCGGCCTCGACGAGCACGTGATCTCCCTGCCGCAGGTCGGTCGAGGCGATGGCCGTCTGCTGGGCGCCGTGTCCCGGCGCGGCGAGCCGCTTGGCCATCGTCGTCGTCCGCGTTCGGCGCAGCGCGGCCGCCTGGGCTTTGCCGCGGCCCTCCGCCATCGCCTCGGCGAAGTTCGCGAACAACACGGTGAACCAGAGCCAAAGGGACACGGCGAGAATGAAGCCACGCGGCGCTTCGCCGGCGCCCAACAAAGCTTGCAAGAAGAGGCCGGTCGTGAGGAAGCAGCCGATGTAGACCACGAACATCACCGGGCTGCGGATCTGATGCCGCGGATCGAGCTTCGCGAACGCGCCAACCGCCGCGCTGCGCGTGATCTCGGGATCGAACAGCCGGCGCTTGCGTGTGATCACTCGAAGCGCTCCGGCGTGAGCAATGCGACGGTGAGATAGATGAACAGCAGCACCGCGACCGCGCTGCCGATCCAGTACCAGGCGGTCATTCTCTGCTCCTGTGGCCGGTCGGCCCCGTGAACGGACGGAGACCCGGAATCGCGTGCCGATAAACCGAGACCGCCATCTCAGAAGCGCACCGAGATTCCCGTGCCGAACAACCAGTCCGTTGCCGCCGAGTTGAGGCCACGGTCGAAAAATCCCATGGTTCTCCTCGCCATAACAGATGACGAAAACGCCGCATCGATCCATGAGGATGTCGAATGCGGCGCTAAGGATGCACAAAGGGTTTGGCGCGCGGCCTCAAGAATCTGTTAAGACATCTCGCTCAACTCCGGCAACGACGCGCCCGGCAGGCGCAGGCTGAAAATGCTCCCGCCGCCCGGCCGGGGCGCGTATTCGACCGTTCCGCCCTGCGCCTCGGCCAGGCGGCGCGCGATCGCGAGGCCTAAACCCGTGCCGCCGATGTCCGGCACGTCGTCTGGTCTCCGAAAGAACGGCTGGAAAACGTCGTCTACATGCTCCCGAGGTATGCCGGGCCCGCGGTCCAGCACCTCGATCACGAGCCAATCGGTCTGCTGCCGCACGCCGACGTCGATCGGCTGGCCCGATGGCCCGTACTTCAGCGCGTTCTCGAGAAGGTTGACCAGGATCCGCAGCGATTGGCTGAAGTCGAAGCAGCCGATCGGGATGTCACCCGCCTGGGGCAGGGACACGTCGATTCGCCGTTCGTTCTGCATTCCCGCCACACGCTGCAAGGCCGCGCCGACGAGGTCTACCGCGGCCGTCACTTCGGGGCTGACTGCTATGCCGCCCGAGTTCAGCCTCGACAAGTCGAGCAGGTTCGCCACCAGGCGGTTCAGGCAATCGGCTTCCTCCTCGATCGCCAGCGCGCGCGCATCGCCCTCCAACCTCAGCTCATGCGCGAGCGCCTTGATCGTGGTGAGCGGTGTTCGGAGGTCATGCGAAACGGAAGCGAGCAAGGCATCCTTGAGACGATCGGCTTGGCGGAGCGCCGCGGCGCGTTCCTCCGCGGCCGCGAGTCGTACCCGCTCGACGCCCAGCGCCGCGTAATACGAGAGGACCGCGGCGAATCGCGTTTTCGCCGCGTCCAGCGCGATCGGATTGCGATCCGCGATCCGCAGGACCCCAACGGCGCGGTCGCGTACCCGCAGCGGCAGCAGAATCGCCCGTGCATCCACCGCGCCCGCCAGAAGCTCATCCGTTCGTCGCTCGGCGTCAGCCGTCACCGATCGTGTGCCGTTCGTATGCTCGGTCACCATGGCTGACCTCTCGACGACGAACTCGAACAGGCGGTCCATCCCGTCGACCGGGGGCGCATCCCACGAGGCCGCGGCGCCGATGCGCCGCGCCGCCATCGCCTCCTGGCTCCAGAGGTAAACCTCGCAGAGTCCGACATCGAGCGTGGATTGCATCACGCGCGCGATCGCATCGACGGCCTGCTCCGCGCGCGCCGCGGCCAAGGTCTCGGCGCCCAGCATCGATAGACGATCGATCTCCTCGGCCCGCCGATTCGCCGTGTCGGCCTCGCGCTGCGCGCAATCGAACAGGTGCGCCGCGACCGCTCCGGTCGCCAGAAACGTCGCCAACACCAGCCAATCCAGCGGATCCTTGAGTGCGAACGTGTAATAGGGCGGCAGAAGGAAGAAGTTGAAGCTCAGGAAGCACAGCACGGCGAGGCCGAGACCCAGGCGCCAGCCGTGACGGGCGCTGGCCACGAGAACGACCAGCAGAAACGCCATCGCCATATGCGCCTTGTCCAACATCGGCCGGGACCACCATAGCACGGCGGTCGCCAGCGACATGACAGCCAGCCAACGCAGGACCGATACGCGGGTCGCACCGAACACCCGCCGCGCCTCGAGAGGAGGGTGCCATAGCCGACGAAGGCCGCTGCGGCGGTGGGACGTAGAATCGAACATCGAGGTGTCGTCACGCATCGACATCGAACCGGTACCCCACGCCGGGCTCCGTGATGATCACCGATGGCCGCAGCAGGTCCGGCTCGAGGCAGGTTCGCGATGTGAACCCTGAGATAAGATTGCGCATCACCAGGCGCGCCGCCCCAGACCTCACGGAAGATCTGCCGATGGGTCAGCGTGCGACCCGCGTGCTTGACGAACGCTCGGAGCAGGTTCCATTCGGTGGGTGTGAGGTGCAGCCGCTCACCGCCTTTGGACAACGTCCGCTTCGCCACGTCGATCACCAGATCGCCGACACGAAGCGGGCCGGCGTCGGCGGGTCGCGCGGCGAGCTGCGCACGCCGCAGCTGTGCGCGAACTCGCGCCTGGAACTCGGTCGGGCTGAACGGCTTCGTCACATAGTCGTCCGCGCCGGCATCGAGCAGAGCCACCTTCTCGGCATCCAGATGGCGCGCAGACAAGACGATGATCGGCGCAGTCGACCACCTCCGGATCTCATGGCAAACCGAAACGCCTGGCATGTCAGGGAGGCCGAGGTCGAGTACGATCAGCACGGGCCGCTCTGCCGCAGCGAGGTCGATGCCGGCCCGGCCGGTCGCCGCCTCGATCACGCTCCACCCTTGTGTAAGCGCGTTGCGCACGACTCGCCGAATCTGCGGCTCATCATCAATGATGAGCACCAATTCCAAGCTCCGAGGCGGGCTAGCCATTTCCTACGTTGACCCTCCGGCACGCCTCACAGCATGGCGTGTTCCGGCTGCGGCGCAATACCCGACCGCCATTACCTTGATCCGTTCGCCCTCCGGGCGGGCCTGAGCCACGTTCGAAGTATCGAGATGAACCGGTAGGCGTTGATCTCTCCTGGGGCGTAAGGCCGGCCGGCTCCGGGCGCCATGGCAGCCGAGCACCTGAGCAGGAACTTCTTAACGGAATCTTAACGGCGCCCGCCTTTTTCTTTGTGTGTTCCAAATGCAAGGTTTCATAGCATTCACGAATGCCCCAGAGCGACGACCGCAGAATCCGCCGTATCTTGGAGCGGATCGTGCCGGACGAGGCCGCGCGCGCGGTCATTCAGGTGATCCCGGTGGAGCAGTTCGAGCACAACGCATGGACCGAGCCGATCCGTCTCGACTCGGAATCGATGAGCCAGTTGACGGACGAAACGTTCACCTACGGGTTGCGCGAGCCACTGCTCGCCCGCCGCCTCCCGAACGACCGCTACGAGGTCATATTGGGCGGCCCAAGGCTGGAGGCCGCTCGGCGGACGGGCCACCGGACCGCACAAGCGGTGGTGGCCGATCTCAGCGACGAAACAGCCGCGGCGATCGCGCTCGCGGACGCGTTTACGCGCGAGCGGCTCACGCCTTGGGAGATGGCGCAGGGCCTGGCGGAATTCCTGGAGCGGCTCGGCGAGCTCGGCCAGGACATGGATGCTGAGAGAATCGCGGCCCTGCTCGACCACACACCCGAGTGGGTGCAGCGTTTGCAGTACCTCGCGGACCGCTTGCCGCCTGCGGTGCTCGAGCAGGCGGGTCTGAGCGTGCATGATATGAACGAGTTGAGCGAGGACGCGCTCCTGCGGGCTGCGGAGCCGGCCGCCGCCGCCGACCGGGCGCAGCGCCTTCGAGCGTTCCATGCCGCCCGCGGAAATGAATACCGGGGCATGATGTGAGGGTGGTGGACCTCCTGCGGGAGGATCTGATCCTCCCGCGGCTCGCCGCGGCCGACGGCGACGCGGTCATCCGAGAGCTGGGCGAGTTCCTGGCGGAGCGGCATCCCGGCGTGAATGCGGATGACGCCATCCGCGTGCTGGCCGCGCGCGAGCGCCTCGGCTCGACCGCGGTCGGCGAGGGCCTCGCCATCCCGCACGCAAAGCTCGATTCGCTGAACGACCTCGTCGCCTGCCTCGGCCGTTCGCGCCGGGGCATCGATTTCCATGCGCCGGACGGCAAGCCGAGCCATTTCTTCTTCGTGCTGATTGCGCCAGTCGCGGCACCGGGCAGCCATCTCAAGGCGCTTGCGAGGATCACCCGCCTGTTCAGGGACGCCGATTTCCGCGCGCGCCTCGTGGCGGCGCGAACCGCGCGCGAGATGTACGACATCATCACCGCCGAGGAGGAGGAGCGTTGATGGGCGCGACCGCGGACCCGCTGACCGCATCGCGGATTCGGCCGGTCGCCGTTGAGAAGCAGCCGCGTGGTGAGGCGCTCCGCACTCTCGCGCGCGACGTGGGCGCCCTACAGCTCGTCATCGCGGGCGGGATGCTGCTCTGTCTGGTCGTGAGCCTCGTCTACGGCGAGGTCTACAGCGCACTCAGCTTTCTGATCGGCGCCGCGGTGACTGCAGCGGCAGGCGCCGCGGCCTACAGGGCGTGTCGCGATGCCCGTGACCCACAGCGCCGGGATGCGATGCTCATCGCCGGTGCGGGCTGGTTCGTTACCGCGGCGTTCGGCGCGTTGCCTTTCCTGCTCGCCGCCTATCTCACGCCTCCGGACATCGCGCAGGCGTTCGTGCCGGCGGGCGAGACGTACCCTTCGAGCCTCATCCATTTCCGCAACCCACTTCACGCGTTCTTCGAAAGCATGAGCGCGTACACGACGACCGGCCTTACGATGGCCGTGCACGAGCCATCGATCGGGCATGGGCTGCTGTTCTACCGTTCGCTCGGCCAGTGGATCGGCGGCGCCGGCGTCATTGTCCTGGCACTCGCAGTCATCCCCCGCCCGCGCGCCATGGGCGGACTGGCCTTGTATCGCTCCGAGACCGCGGGGCTGAAGCTACGGCCGAGCATCATCGGCACGGCACGAGCGATCTGGAAGATCTACCTCGGCATTACGCTCGGCGTCGCCGCGTACCTTTTCATTGCGACGTTGATCGTACTGCCCGATTACGGGCTGGCTGCCAGCCTGTTCGACGCGATCAATCACGCCATGACCGGGCAGTCGACGGGCGGGTTCAGCACGCTCGACGACAGCATCGCCGGTTACGGCTCGTACGCGATGGACCTCGTGCACATCCCGCCGATGGCGCTGGGCGCGATCGCGATCCCGCTCTACTACACGTTCTTCCGATCCCGTGACGTTCGCGTGTTCTGGCGCGACCCGCAGTTTCGGTCAATGGTCGTGCTGTTCGCCGTGCTCACACCGCTTCTCTCGCTCGCTCTGGTCGGTGCCACGGCCGTGCCGGATCCGTTGCGCGAAGGATTGTTTCAGGTGATCAGCGGCGTCTCTACCACGGGGTGGCAGACGTCGAACATCGGCGACTGGCCGGACGCGGCGGTGCTGCTGCTCGTCTGGGGCGCCATGCTGGTGGGCGGCGCCGCGGGCGCAACAGTCGGGGGGATGAAGATCATTCGTGCCTACCTGCTCACGCGCGCAGTGGGGTGGCGCATCCGTCAAGTGTTCCTGCCGCCCCAGGCCGTCGTGCCCCTGCGCGTTGGCGACCGCGCCCTGGCGTCGGACGAGGTGCAGCGCGAAGTCGCGGACGCGGCGACGTTCGTGTTTCTCTACGTGCTTATCCTGTTAGCCGCCACGGTGCTCACCGCGCGACTCATGGGTCCCGAGTTCACGCTCGCCGATGCCATCTTCGAGGCGGCTTCAGCCCAGGGAACGGTGGGCCTGTCTTCCGGGATCACGGACCCGAGCATGCCGGTCGGCATCGAGCTCGCGTTCATATTCCAGATGTGGATCGGGCGTCTCGAGATATTCCCGATCATCATCCTGCTTCGCGCCCTGATCTTGTGGAGGCCGCGACGCTGACGAAACCCTTCCGCGGTTCCCAGTTCTCCGTTTCCGGTTCGCGGATTCCGGTCGATCCGTCGACAACTCGCAACTTGCAACTCGCAACCCGCCAACGCGGAACGGAGTGAGCCGACATGCATGTCGTGATCGTGGGAGCCGGAGAAGTGGGAAGCTACGTCGCGCGCATCCTCATCGACGAGGGCCACGACGTCGCGCTCATCGAAATCGACGAGGAGCTCGCGCGCCATCTCGATGCGACGCTCGATGCGCTC